>NZ_JAAFKD010000022.1 GCF_013299165.1 Microcoleus sp. bin38.metabat.b11b12b14.051 | reverse complement strand
GGCGCTTTCAATATTTTATTGAAAGCTTTGAGAGATACCTCCCAAGCCGGAATCCTGACCGATTTTCAGGTTTTGCCATACACAGCTTGCCGAGGATTGCCGGGAATTGCCGGGTTAAATGTATCTGTTGATTACTCCCATCCTCTTGCTTCGAGGTAGAGGTAGCTGTCAACTGTCAACCGTCAACCGTCAACTGTCAACTGAATGAAGGCGCTTCAAATAAATCAGGCACGATCGCCAGTTGTGTAAAATTTTGTAACAAACCGCAATAATTTGCATAAATAAGAACAAGTTGCGCCGATAGCAGAAATAGAGAGGCCAGCGCCTAGGGAGGCAATAGTCGGTAAACTTGTATCTCAAGCAATATAATATGGCACGAAAACCAGAAAGCACCGAAACTTCCGTCAGCAGCCTGTTTTCCAAAATCGAGAGCTTGCTAATGCAGGCTTGGCAAGAAACCGGGCACGGATGCCTAACTATTGAGAGTGAAAAAATCAGTGCCAAAAAAATAAAAGTAATTATTCGAGGCTCTACTCACTATCGGTACGTTATTTCGGATGAAGGCATAAATGAGTGGGTTTCAAAGCATAGCACCGAAGAAGATTGAACTCGTGCAATTTTGAATTGCACGAGTTATACGGTCAAAAATCTTAGTAGATTCAATCAAAAATATAACATCAAAAAGCGTTAGCTCGCAGCTTCCAAAATTGCTTTACCGCCAGAAATGCAAATCTTCTAATTTGCAAAACACAGTCAATTTATTTGATATTTGAGGAATTGAGATTTATTATTATATAGCTTGTCCAATTTTTTAGTACAAAACAATGCTTGTGCGTATTGATTTAGCAATAAGCTGTTCTGCATTTAAATTGCATATCAAAAAAAATCAAAGAATGAGTGGAATGGGCTTCTAGCCCGTTCCGAATTCCCAATTTAAATGCGCGACAGCTTAGCGACCATCACATCGGGTGCGGAGCTAAATAACCTGATGAATCAAAACAAAATCCGTTACAGATAAACAGTATAAACCCAAATACAAACGGTTCGTAGTGCGTCCTGGCGTCCGCAGCATTTTACGAATCAAAGGGGGACTACAAACAATTTTTGTGAGGGTAAGCTGTAGCTTATTTAAATTGTATATTCGGGACGATGCTCAGAGCAACGTCCCACAAGAGTGTTTAAGCGATTTTTGACATACAATTTAAATGTAGGACAGCTTACTTAATCGAGCATAAACGATATTAACCGTTCTCTTTCGCAAGCGAGCAAGCGGCAAACTGTCAACTGTCAACTGTTCCTTCTATCAACTGTCAACTGTCAACTGTCAACTGTCAACCCAAAGAGCTGTCAACCCCTCGACTCCGCTCGGGGCAAGCTGTCAACTGTCGATCGTCCCGCCAAACTTGCCACCACAGCCACCAACTCAGCAGGATCGACAGGCTTAGACAGGTGAAGTTGAAAACCTTGGCGCAGCGCCCATACCCGTTCCTGTACCCTACCAGCCACCGTAAACGCCACCGCCGGAATTTCTTTGTTTTCAGCTTGCGATCGCACTTGCTGGATCAGAGCTTCTCCATTTTCCGACAGCATCCCGACATCGATCGCCAACACATCAGGATTCACCCGCGCCATCGCCTCCAAAGCTTCGATTCCCGAGACAGCCACCTCCACCTCGGCGCCGCAATCTTCGAGCACTGTACGCACAAAATCCAGGGAATCGGAGTCGCTATCGATCGCTAAAACCCTTACTCCCCGAAGGTTGCTGCTGACAAACAACTCATTTACAGCAACTCTAGCCGGGGTTTCTCGAAGCCTGAACTCTTTGGAAGAAGCAACAGAAAATCCGTCGCTCATTGGCTGTGTAACTGGCAATCTTACCAAAAACCTCGCTCCTTGTCCCTTTCCAGCCGATTCCGCTTGCACTGTCCCCCCGTGCAGTTCGACAAAATGGCGCACCAGGGCCAAACCCAAACCCAATCCGTTGTACGATCGCGCCATAGAGCTGTCAGCTTGGCTGAAGCGCTCGAAAACGTGTGGCAAAAACTCTGTCGCAATCCCTTGTCCCGTGTCGCTAACCTCAATTTCCACACTAGCTGGCGACACATTGTCACAGCAGGCGAATTGGACAGCCGGCACCGCCCCCTCCACTTTCCGCAGGGCTACCCTCACCTGTCCGCACTCAGGAGTAAACTTAATGGCATTCGACAGCAAATTCCACGCCACCTGCTGCAAGCGGCCCGAATCGCCAAAAATCCGCCCCGCATTTTGGTCGAACTCAGTCACAAGCTCAATATTTTTTGCCCCAATCGCGGGGGCGAGAGTTTCGATCGCGCCTTCAACTGTCGAAATCAAATCTACCCACCGCAAATTCAGCGACAGTTTGCCGGTCATAATCTGCGATACGTCCAGCAAATCCTCAATTAACGTCCCCAGCGAGCGCGTATTGCGGTCGATCGTTTCCAGAGCCTTAACAGTCGTTTTTTCATCAAACTTGCGGTGGCGAAGCAGTTGCGCCCATCCCAGCATCGCATTCAACGGCGTCCGCAATTCGTGGGACAAAGTTCCGATAAACTCATCTTTAATCCGGTTCGCCCGTGCCAATTCCTGGGCTCGATCGTGCAGTTCTTTTTCCAACTGCTTGCGAACCGTCAAATCGAGAATAAAAGCCACAGATTCTTGCCGCTTTTCCCCCAGCAAGATATACCCGACCAACACCGGAATCCGGCTGCCATCGAGTCGAATGTAGTCCTTTTCGTAAGGAGTGCAAACGCCCTCTGCCTTGGCCTCTGCGATGCCGATTTCGTCCAGCGGTATGTACTCAGGCGGTGTGATGTCAATCCAGCGGAGTTCCCCACGCTGCAACTGTTCCCGCCTGTAGCCAACCATCCGCAAAAATTCGTCATTTGCCTCACTGATACCACCGTCAACATCACCGAAGAGAATTCCGATCAAGTTAGATTCTGCCAACATTCTCAGCTTTTCTTGACTAGCTTTGAGTGCAGCTTCTGCTTGCTTGCGATCTGTAACATCTTGAATGTAAGCAGACACACCTGAATCAGAAGGATAAAAACGCACCTTCAGCCACTTATTGCATAACGGCACGAATTCTTCATACTCGACCGTCAGCTTTTCTGCTAATGCTTTGGTGGCGATTTTGTAAGACTGTAAATCGACTGCCCAAGGATAGATTTCCCAAACATTTTTTCCAAACAGTTCCGCTTGTACGTTGCCAAAAAGCTCTTGAGCTTTGTGGTTAATATAGGTAAATTTCCAGTTGGAATCGAAGGCGACAAAAGCGTCGGTAATGCTTTCGAGAATGTTAGTAATTCGAGCGTTTGCCGATAGTAGCGCTTGAGCTGTTTCTTCTGCTTGCTTGCGAGCTGCTTGTTCGCTTGACAAAGCAGCAACGCGTTCTTGTTCTGCCAGTTTGCGATCGCTAATGTCGATGCAAGAACCGATGTAGCCTGCAAAAGTGCGATCGGGCCTGTAACGGGGTACGCCCGTACTCACCACCCAGCGATATTCCCCGTCATAGCGCTTCATGCGGTATTCGAGCCGGTACTCTGTGCGATCGTCAAAGGCTTGACAGCAAACCTCTAAATATTCTGGCAAATCATCCGGGTGCAAGTTTTCCATCCAACCGCTGCCGACTTCTTGGGCTAAAGTTTTACCCGTAAATTGCAGCCAAACTTTGTTAAAGTAATCGCCACACCGATCGGTATCCGACATCCAAATCATCACCGGTGCGGTATCTGCCATCATCCGAAATCTGGCTTCGCTCTCGATCCGCTGCGCTTGAGCTGCTTGGCGGTCTAGCCGCTCTTTAACTTCTCGCAGTGCCCGCTCGATCGAAGGCACCAGGCGCGTCAAACGGCGTTTGAGAATGTAATCTGTAGCGCCGCTTTTCAAAGTTTCGATCGCCACTTCCTCGCCCAAAGTAGCCGACACAAAAATAAACGGCACTCCCGGACAAGTAGCGCGGGCGATCGACAGTGCCACTATCCCGTTAAAACAAGGCAGCATATAATCTGCCAAAATAATATCAAAACACTGTTTGTCCAGTGCTGCTACAAACTCTTCGCGAGTTTCCACGCACAGCAAAGAAAATTCGAGACCGCCATCCATCAGATATGCCTCAATCAATTCGGCATCTTGGGGACTGTCTTCTACTAAGAGGATATTCAGCGTTTTCACAAAAATTCCTTTTATTTAAATATCAGTTAAGGGACACACAATATCATTGCTGCGGCAGTTTAAGTACCGCCCCAAAAAGTCTGGTGTTGGGAATCGCATTAAAAAATGGTAAACATTAATCGGTGGCATTTGTTCAGAATTTACATCTCAATACTAGCTTCTACTCTAGGCTTTTGGTGGTTGCAGCCTGATGAATCCCGAGTCTGATTCGATGGCTGGCGCCCTTGCTTTCCCTCTACTTTCGCCATTTCCCACAACTACCGGCTACTCGTTTGCCAGATTATTTGTTTGTAATAATAGCCGAGTTAATTTTATATCGTTTGCCCTGTCTGCTCGATCGCAAATTCGCTCAAATTCTGGCTTGATTTCCCAAATTGCGATCGCTCCTGTGCCATAAACTCAATTTACAAGTTTTTCTTCTTGACTTTTGGCCGGATTTCCCTACCGTGCTACACTTGAAACTTGGCGAAGATTTATGTATTACATATTCTTACTATTGTCAAGTAATTATTTATAAATAATTAATATCAAACCGCATCTATCGAAAGATATAGTTTTGTGAAGACATCGAGTCATTTTAGTAAAAAAAATAATGCCACGGCAGACAAGCGCTCCTAACCATGATGCAGCAGGTAACAGCTATCAACCCGCAGAACTAGCGCTGACAGGGGTAGAACGAACTGCGCCGACGCCTCAAATTACAGAAAATTCGATCGCGAGGCTCGCTACACGCAGACTCCGGGGCAGGCAGCATCAGCCTGTTGATTGATTGAGTCAGAGCCAAAGTGTTTTAAAATATACAGTAAGGTGAGTTGTCGGACAGCCCCCATATATTAAAAATCAGCGCTAAATTGCAATAATTCTTTAAAATATAGGTACAGCAGCGCCGAACCCTAACTCTGCCGTTCAGGAAAGGATAGGGTTGAGGACAAGAAAACACGATCGTCCCCAGTGACTTTCAGTAAAGCCCGTGCAGTTGCTTTAGTCTCAAGTTTATCAAAGAAATGGGTTTAAAACCCCGTCTTTCAAGACGGCTTTAGTGTAAAAACTTGTAACAGAGAAGGACGATCTTAGTCTAACGGGGCTAGAGTAAGAATATCGTGATGAGGTCGAAATCATGCCATGCTAGTTTTTGAATTCAAAGCATACGGAAAACAACAGCAATTCAGTGCAATTGACGAAGCGATTAAGACAGTCCAGTTCATTCGCAACAAAGCATTGCGCTTCTGGATGGACAACGAAAAAGTCAACAAATTTGACTTAAACAAGTATAGCGCTATCCTAGCAAAAGAATTCCCGTTTTGTAATGAATTGAATAGCATGGCTCGACAGTCAAGCGCCGAAAGAGCATGGTCAGCAATCACCCGATTCTACGACAACTGTAAAAAGAAGGTTCCCGGCAAAAAAGGATTTCCACAATTCCAGAAAAACAACCGCTCAGTTGAATATAAAACTAGCGGCTGGAAATTGGCAAATGACCGAAAATCCATCTCATTTACCGATCAAAAAGGGATTGGGAAACTGAAGCTAAAAGGGACGCGCGACTTGCACTTTTACCAAATTACTCAAATCAAACGAGTACGATTAGTAAAACGTGCAGATGGGCATTACGTCCAATTTTGCATTCAAGTTGACCGCTCTGAGAATATAGAAATAACTGGAAATTCCATTGGATTAGACGTAGGGTTGAAAGAATTCTACACCGACTCTAACGGTGTTGCAGTAGAGAACCCACGATTTATCCGCAAGGGAGAACGCAGACTAAAGAAGTCTCAAAGGCGTGTTTCCAAGCGCGTCAAAGGCTCCAAAAACAGAGGTAAAGCTAGAGTGATTCTAGGCAAGCGCCACCTCAAAATAAGTAGGCAACGTAAAGATTTTGCTGTGAAATTAGCAAGATACGTGATCCAGTCCAACGACTGTGTAGCCTACGAAGATTTGAGGATCAAAAACATGGTGAAGAATCACTGCTTAGCAAAATCCATTAACGATGCTTCTTGGTATATGTTCCGAATTTGGATGGAGTATTTCGGCAAAGTATTCGGAAGAATCACGATTGCCGTTTCGCCCAATGGAACAAGCCAGGAATGCTCTAACTGCGGAACAATTGTGAAAAAAAGTCTATCAACAAGAACCCACGTCTGTAGTTGTGGATGTGTGATGGATAGAGATTGGAATGCGGCTAGAAACATCCTAAGTCGGGGATTAAGTACGGTAGGGCATACCGGAACTTGGGGTAATACCCTGAACGCTTGTGGAGAATTGACCGCTACCGATGTTGAAGTAATTCTGCATCGGCAAGTCGATTCGTAGAAGCAAGAATCCCCACGCCTCGATAGCTGGGGAGTGTCAATTAGGTTCTTGCAGCCAGTTACGAGGAGATTTGACCCGCCGTGCTCCAACGCATCAAACAAGACTTAAAAAACGACCTGATCGCAGGTCTGCTGGTAGTTATACCATTAGCTACCACCATCTGGCTGACAATTACCGTAGCCAGTTGGGTGATCAACTTTCTGACGAAAATTCCCAAGCAGATCAACCCTTTTGACGGACTCCACCCGATTTTGGTAAATCTGCTAAATCTCTTAGTAGGGCTGGCTGTACCCCTGCTGAGCATTTTAGTCATCGGTTTAATGGCCCGCAACATCTTCGGGAAGTGGCTGCTAGACTTTGGCGAACGTTTGTTGCAGGCAATTCCCCTAGCAGGTTCGGTTTACAAAACTCTCAAACAACTGCTGGGAACTATCCTCAAATCTAATGACAAGTTTCGCCGCGTAGTGTTGGTAGAGTATCCGCGGCGCGGAATTTGGACTTTAGCATTTGTCACCGGTACGATCGAGAGTAACGACATCCCGTCTCATCTTTCCGGCGAAAGCCCGATCGGTATTTTCATTCCCACTACACCCAACCCCACCACCGGATGGTACGCTATAGTCCCCGAAGCAGATGTAGTCAACTTGTCAATGTCGATCGAAGATGCGTTTAAAGTGGTCATCTCCGGTGGCATCGTCAACCCCAGCAACTCAGTTGCAGTCACCGCCGACACCATCCCGGGAAAAACACTCGAACCCTTGAGATCCGAACCAAGATACCACCCTGTCCCAGTCGAAGAAGATTAAATCAACACAACCACCCGCACTAACCCAAGCCGATCGAGCTCGATCGGGTTGGAAATACTCAACTTTCCCAGTAACCGATAATATTTGTCCAAAACCTGCCCAGAAACAATCGTGAGTGAGGGCAGGTTTTTTGCGAGGTTTTCTGCTAAAGTCCAAGTCTATGCTTTCAACCAACGTCCGAGACCGATCGACTTATTTGTGTAATTGCCAGCCCGCAGGGGCGAAGCAATCGTCATATTTGTTGTCGATGTTCTGTGCGATCGGACTCAACCAACACGCTCGCAATCTCAACAATTCCCAAATTCCTAAGCTCCCAATTTTTATCTAAAAACTATGAAAAAATCCCGCGAAACCTCACGCGAACTCGCACTCCTCGGCATCAGCCAACTACCCGCGAATCCAGAACTCTTAGAAGCCAAGAAACTGCAAGATGTTCTCCTCGCAGCCATCCGCACCCTGACAACAGAAGTTCAAGAATCCCTAGAAGCAGCAGCCTCCGAAGTGCAGCGGGGTAGCGACAAACTGCTAGCGAGCGAAATCCGCGCCGCCGACATCCAAAGTGCTAGAGCAATGGTGCGCGAAGCCATCGAACTCACCCAAACCGCCATTAACCGTCTCGGTTCAGCAATGGAGTTTCCAGAACTGATCCAGCTAGCCAACCAGCAAGATGTCCGCACTTATGCTTTGCAAATTCTGACCAAAGTCAGCGCCAATCGCGTTCAAATTGACGAATTGCTCTCCGAAGCCCTCGTAGACTGGCAAATCGATCGGCTCGCCCGGATCGATCGAGATATCATGAGAATCGCGATCGCCGAAATCCTCTATCTCGGCTTACCCGAACAAGTCAGCGTCAACGAAGCCGTCCAACTCGCAAAACGCTACAGCGGCGAGGAAGGACATCGGTTTATCAACGGAGTCCTCCGCCGAGTCGTCGATAAAATCAATGCAGTAGTCAGTAGTCAGTAGTCATTGGGCATTGGGCAAACAGGGCATTGGGCATTGGGCATTGGGCATTGCTCATTGGGCATTGGGCATTGGGCAAACAGGGCATTGGGCATTGGGCATTGGTCATTGGTCATTGGTCATTGGTCATTGGTCATTGGGCATTGGGCAAACAGGGCATTGGGCATTGGTCATTGGTCATTGGTCATTGGGCATTGGGCATTGGGCATTGGGCATTGGTGATTGGTGATTGGTGATTAGACTTCTTGCACTCATGCCAAAAATCTCGGAAAATTATCTGCGTTTATCTGCGCTTGTCTGCATTACATCTGCGGTTGACCGATCGATCAAACGATTTATGCCAGAAGTCTATTAGTGATTAGCCATCAGTCATGGGTTATGGGTCATTAGCGATCGGCAATCTACAATCCGCAATCCGCTCTACACTAAGGACTGATGACTGCTGACTAATGACTCTTAATCTATTCCCCATTTAACTTCTATGGTTTTTAATTGGTTTCGTCGCCAGTACAGCGAAAGCGGATCTTCTGAACCAGAAACTCCCACCCCTGGGCCCCAAGATGAACCGGCAAAATCAGCACCGGTTGAGCCTAAAACAGATGCAGCAGTTGAGGAAAGTTCCCCCGCTGTAGCTGAGGATTATCTCAATTGGGCGAAAGCTGCTTACAAAAATATTCAAAAACAGCAGCAACCTGAAACAGAAGTTGCTCAGACAGCAGCAGCGGAAGTTGCAGCCGCCGCCACAGAAGTCGCAGAATCTGTGCCAACTGTTGCAGAAGTTGCAGAAGTTGCAGGCTTAACGCAGGATGAAGCTACCGACGGTCAAGAAATAGATGTAGCTAACCCGGTAGAGATTCCCGAACCTCTGCAACTAAAAGTCGAGTCGCTCGATCGGGCGCCTGTTACTCAAAAATTAGAAGTTACAGCAGAAAATATACCAATTGCAGCACCTGCAACTGAGCTTGCAAACACAGAATCGATCGCCTCATCAGACTCCGCAGCCGAAGCTTTGCCGTTTTGGGCCAGAGCACAGGCCGATCGGCTCGAACGCATCGAACGCCTCAAGGAAACGGCCCTAGAAGAACCAGAAGTCATCGCAGCCGCCGCCGCCAGAGCCGCAATTATCGAAGAAATTCCCGGTTTTGCCTTTGATGAAGGCTTCCTGTGGTCATCTGAAATCCTCGCCAGTCAAGGCCGCCGGCCAGATCAAGTATCCGTTGAAGAAATCAGTTGGCTGCAAAAACTGCGTAAAGGTTTAGAAAGAACTCGGCGCAGCTTAATTAATCAATTAAAGGCGATCGTCGGTCAAGGCCCGCTCAATCAAGATGCAGTAGCCGAAATAGAGACTTTGCTGTTGCAAGCCGATGTGGGAGTCGCAGCTACCGACATCATTATCAGCCGCCTGCAAGAAAGACTCAGACAAGAAGTCTTGCCGCCAGAACAGGCTCTAGCCTTCCTCAAAAGCATCCTGCGGGACATTCTCGACGCTCCGACAGCCGAAACCGCCGCCGGCAATCCCGCCTACAGCCTGACTTTTGCCCCGGAAAAAGACACCTTTAACGTCTGGTTAATTGTCGGAGTCAACGGTGCGGGCAAAACTACGACGATCGGCAAACTTGCCCACATCGCCCAAAAATCCGGCTACAACACCCTAATCGCCGCCGCCGACACGTTCCGGGCCGCCGCCGTCGAACAAGTGAAAGTTTGGGGTTCCCGCAGCGGTGTCGAAATTATTGCCAATCCAGGAAAAAATACCGATCCGGCTGCTGTAGTATTTGATGCGATCGCCGCCGCCAGCGCCCGAGGCACACAACTGTTGATCGTAGACACCGCAGGCCGCCTGCAAAACAAAAAAAATCTGATGGACGAACTCAGTAAAATCCGTCGCATTGTAGATAAGAAAGCCCCTAACGCTACCGTAGAATCTCTACTGGTCTTGGATGCCACGCTGGGTCAAAATGGTTTGCGACAGGCAGAAGTGTTCGCAGAATCTGCCAAATTAAGCGGAGTAGTATTGACAAAACTCGACGGTTCTGCTAAAGGTGGTGTTGCCCTAGCAGTAGTGCAGCAGCTAGGTCTGCCCATCCGGTTTATTGGAGTCGGGGAAAGTATCGAAGACTTGCGCCCGTTTTCGAGTTACGAATTTGTGGAAGCCCTACTCGATTTTAGATTTTAGATTTTAGATTTTAGATTGATGAGGTATCTCTAGCCGTCCCGATTTGGGGAAACGGATACAGAGCTTCAAAATATCAAATCCTTAACCTCAAACTACCATCGCAGGACTTGCGCCGACTGCCACCGGGCGAGTTTTAACTAAACATCTAGAAACAACACCTTCGTTCTGTTATTGCTGGCTTGGGCTGGCAATGCCATCCAAAGCGTGTCAAATTGAGCTACGGATGTAGTATGAGTCTGATGGCCGATCGCACAGTCTCCCCGATCCCCCCCTAACCCCCCTAAAAAAGGGGGGGACAGGAAAGGGTCAAAGTCCCCTGATTAAATGGGAAGAGCGTCAAAGTCCCCTGATTAAATGGGAAGAGCGTCAAAGCCCCCTGATTGAGAGGGAAGAGCGTCAAAGTCCCCCTACAACCAGGGGGATGCGAGGGGGATCGAGACTCAGCTATCAACGAGATTTGTTAAGGATTTCAGACTTAAGTTCACACCAATGCCCTACTACCCAAACTACTTGCTAAAAAAAACCGGGTTTGCGATCGGGTGCTGCCTAATTCCTCAATCAATCATCTTCCGTCTTAGATCGAAAATCACACAAAAATGACTGCTGTGCCTTTGCCTCGCCCCTCACCTCAACCTGCTGACCGCCCTCAGGGTCGCAATTCCACCGACGCGACGCCAGTATTTGCCCTCAAAGAACTGGTGGCGCGCTTGCACCGATACCAGCACAACGTTCAAGATATGTTGGGTTCGCTAGGATTTGCCCTGCGGAGTTTTAACAATCTCAACCAATTTTTGGAGTTGGTGCCTTTGGTAGCAACTCGCGTTACCGACGCCGACGGGGGAGCTCTAGTGCTTTTCAAACCCAACGGTCAAGTTCGGTTCCAGCAGTTGCACTGTCAGGAAGGACGGCAGTGCCAAGATATGCGTAAAGCGCTGGAAATAGCCACCAGGCAAGCTACAGCAGGTGCGGGCGCGGCGGCTGGCGAATCTTTTTCCGAAAGCTCCGAGCAAACTTCGAGTCTCGACTTGCAAGTGGGTCGTTATTTGGGCCCGGATGTTCATTTGTTTGGCGCGCCAATTTTAGTTAAGAATTTGGAACGCGGACGGCTTTATATTTTTAGCAGTGACCCACAATATCTTTGCACTCCCGGGAGACAGAAATTAGTTCGGTTGGTGGCGGATCAAACGGCCGTTGCTATCTGCAAAGACGAACTTACTGCTAAGTTGGCTGAAAAAGAACGCTTGGACAGAGAGTTGGAAATCGGGGCCGAAATTCAACTGCGCCTGCAACCCCGCAATTGTCCAAAAATTCCGGGTCTTGATGTGGCCGCCCGCTGCCAAACTGCTAGCAGGGTCGGTGGCGATTATTATGATTTTATTCCTGCTGACTATGACCCGATCGGCAAGGAAGATGAGGGGGAACACCCCCCATCCCTAATAAAAAATCTCAAGTCCAAAATCGACAAGGGTCGCTGGAGCATTGTGATCGGCGACGTGATGGGCAAAGGCGTACCGGCAGGCCTGCTGATGACGATGACACGGGGTATGCTGCGGGCGGAGGTTTTGAACCGCCACTCGCCTGCGAGAATTTTGCAACATTTAAACCGGGTAATGCACGCGGATTTGGAGAATTCCCACCGTTTTGTAACTCTGTTTTATTCGGAGTACGACCCGAAAACTCGCGTTTTGTCCTACAGCAATGCTGCTCATCACCCGCCTTTGCTGTGGCAAGCTGCAACTAATTCGATCGTCCGTCTCGATACTTTGGAGGGAATGTTAATTGGCTTGGATGCCGATTCGCACTACCAAGAAGCTCAAGTGCAATTGCAGCCGGGAGATACTATTATTTATTACACCGACGGATTTACTGATGCTGCTAATCAAAGGGGCGATCGGTTTGATGAGGATAACTTGACTGCGGCTTTTCAGTGGGCTTGTCAAAATTATCAGCAGTCTGAGGAAATTTTGGATTATTTGTTCGATCGGGTGCACCAGTTTGTCGGCATCGGCAATCGCAATGAAGATGACATGACACTGGTGGTACTTAGGGTAACACTTTCAGCAGGAGAAAATCACCATGATAGTTAATTTAATGCCAGAAATTATTGCTGGATTCACCAACTCGATTCATTGGCATGATGCCATTCATTTGTTAGTTGTGAAATCTCATTTGAGTTCGCCTGTGATTTTGGGCCAAAGCTACGAGATTTTTACGAATTTCCAGAAAGCTTGGAATAATTTTGTTTCTACTGGTCAAATAGGAGCTTTTATTATAGGTATATTTATCGGCTGGTTCATTAAAGGGATTATTCCTTAGATTTTTTGTCCGAGGGGCATCAGAAAGAGAGTTAAAAAGTTCGCCATCAGGACTTCATTCCTTTCTGATGCAGTAAAATTTTAATAATTTTGTAGTCAAGACTTCAGTTTTTTAACGGTTTATACAGGTATAAAAAGCGCAGGACTAAAGTCCGATGCTGTAAACCGGAGGACTCAAGTCCGATGCTGCGAACCGGTTTTTATAGACTTCTACAACAGAGATATAATTTAGTTTTACTTTAAGCAATGACCACACAACAGAAAACTTGGAGTCAAAGATTTGAATCGGCGCTGCACCCGGCGATCGCCCGATTTAATGCTAGTATCGGCTTCGATATGGAATTGATCGAGTACGACTTGACCGGTTCTGTCGCTCATGCTAAGATGCTGGCCCAAACCGGGATTATTTCAGCAGCAGAAGGCGAGCAGTTAGTCAATGGTTTGGAACAAATCCGTCGCGAATACCGCCAAGGTATGTTTGTTCCGGGAGTAGATGCAGAAGACGTTCACTTCGCTGTCGAGAAGCGGCTCACGGATTTGGTGGGGGATGCGGGGAAAAAGCTGCACACGGCTCGATCGCGCAACGACCAAGCAGGCACCGATACTCGTTTGTATTTGCGCGATCGCATTGCAGAAATTCGCGAGCAATTGCGGGAATTTCAAGAGGTGTTGCTGGAAATTGCCGAGCTGAACGTTGAAACTTTAATCCCAGGTTACACGCACTTGCAGCGCGCTCAGCCGATAAGTTTGGCTCATTACCTGTTAGCTTATTTTGAAATGACCGATCGCGATTGGGAACGCCTCGGCGAGATATCGAAGCGGGTGAATGTTTCGCCTCTGGGTTGCGGGGCGCTGGCGGGGACTACTTTCCCGATCGACCGACACTATAGCGCAGAACTCTTGGAGTTTGACAAAGTTTATGCTAACAGCTTAGATGGAGTGAGCGATCGAGATTTTGCGATCGAATTTCTGGCAGCCAGCAGCTTGATTATGGTACACCTGAGCCGCTTGTCAGAAGAAATGATTTTGTGGTCTTCTCACGAATTTGGATTTATTACGCTCAAAGATAGCTGCGCTACAGGTTCTAGCATCATGCCCCAGAAAAAAAATCCCGACGTGCCGGAGTTGGTGCGGGGCAAAGCGGGGCGGGTATTCGGTAACTTGCAAGCCTTACTGGTAGTAGTGAAGGGACTGCCTTTAGCCTACAACAAGGATTTGCAAGAAGATAAAGAGACTTTGTTCGATAGTGTCAAAACTGTACAGGGCTGCTTGGAAGCAATGACAATTTTGCTGCGGGAAGGCATCGCGTTTAACAGCTCACGCCTCGCCGCTGCGGTGACGGAAGACTTTTCTAATGCGACAGACGTAGCAGACTATTTGGCTGCTAAAGGTGTTCCCTTCCGGGAAGCTTACAACCTGGTGGGCAAAGTCGTTAAAACTTGCATCTCGGGGGGCAAACTCCTCAAAGATTTGACACTTGAGGAGTGGAAAGAGTTGCACCCAGCTTTTGATACAGACATTTACAGCGCGATCGCACCTCAGCAAGTGGTGGCGGCTCGCAATAGCTACGGAGGTACCGGATTTGAACAAGTGAGAAAATCACTGATTGCTGCGCGCGATCGGATCGCCTAAACACCGTTGAATTATCAGACAAATTCAGGCTGGCTATCTCTGCTTAGAACGATCGTGTTGTCCACTGTGGTTCTAAGTTCGGCAGATAGCCTGACTCAATTACTCTTCAGCAGCAGCCATATCTTTGTCCCGTCCGCCGCCGCCCATGGCGCCCATGCCGCCGCCGTTGCCGCCGTCAAATCGTCTTCTCTTGTTGGAGAACATATCTTGATTTCTCCGCTTGCGAAACTTGCGAGCGTATGCTTGATTTCGTTGTGCCTTCTCTTTCTTGAGATTGCGGCGCTTAGCCATTATGACCTCACTAATAAACATTGACATTCCCCAAGCTTTCGTCGAGGGGATTCTTAAGGATAAACTTTTTTTCGGGATAAATCCGCAAAAAATTTGATTCTTAAAGGCGCTGTCAGCGAACCGCTGCTGGCTCTCTCAACCATTGAGGCTGAGTTTTTGGCAGATCGCGGACATTCAAACTCTATCTCGTTGCATACTAAGGGTTTGATTCACTAGCGGCCACTGCTTGTCTCCTAAACCGCGAAGGGCCAGAAGCTGGCGCAGGCGATCGGTTGCGGGATTGGCGCTTTTGACCGAGGCCGAGAGTGAATTTTTTTAGACGCAGTGGTAAATTGTATCAGACTTGAGCAGCTTTTGCTCGGATTTTACCCGAGAACAAATGATGCTCAAGGCCAATGAGGCAGATCCTGGCTTCAGCTAGCCCGAGGCGGCGGGCAATCTAGTCAGCCTCTGGTGGCAAAATCGCTGGTGGGTGCGGGTGTTGCGGACTCAAAAAATTATCAGTAAAAAATTTAGGTGCATCACTCGATCGACCGCGAGCGATCGCCCCTGATGGTAGGATTGAAAAGATTTATCGCTTGCGTCAAACTAGAATCTCACGCAGCCGAGATTTTAGCAGGCTTGCTAGACCTCGCTGGCTGAATGAAAAATTCAAAATTTTGATTGTGCAAGCTGCGAATTCGCAGACCTGAAATTAGTTTCCCTGTCTTTCACAAGTTTTTGAGTTAAATGCTTAGATTGTGGCAAATTTTACAAACTGTACTAGGGCTGATTTTTCGCCATCCAGTCACTGGTACCGCGGTGATTCCCGTATTACCTGACGGGCGTATTGTGCTGATTCGGCGCCGCGACAACGGTCGCTGGGGACTGCCCGGAGGTATGGTGGATTGGGGAGAGGATATTCCGACTACAGTGCGGCGGGAGTTGGCAGAGGAAACAGGACTCGATTTAGTCAAAATTCGCCGCTTGGTGGGCGTTTATTCGGCTGCCGATAGAGATCCTCGACTGCACTCGATTTGTATCGTAGTGGCGGCAGAGGTGGAGGGAAAGATGCAAGTTCAGGATACGCTGGAAGTCAGCGAGGTTGAGGCTTTTTTGCCCGCAGCCATGCCGCAGGGCCCGCTCAGCCATGATAACGACCAGCACTTGGAGGACTATTTTAAAGGTGTGACAACTTTGGCTTAAATTGTCGGGGCGTCCAAATTTGAGCTAAGTCGGGAATTAGCTCGCTGCATCGTCGATTGGAGATTTTACATTTTTGATTTGAGATTTACTTCAAAGATAAATCTGGGAACTTGAACCTTAGTCTGAAATTGGGAATTATCCTCGACTCCAGTCGGAAAGCAATTATCCGTTTTTGGGCGTAGCCAAAAGTTTCCAGCGATAAGTGTGAAATTAATTGTTAATCTTTCCCTACTTTAATTTACAATTTCTGAACATTAAATTAATCATCTTTTTATTGCTGAATATTTAACCGGATGTACTCACAGCTACGCAATTCTCGGGTCAAGCTCTCTGTAGGGCAAATCTTCTGGCGCGAAATCGGTCAAGGGCCAAGTTTAGTATTTTTGCACGGTTCTTGGGAGGACGGCAGTCAGTGGCTCAGGACGATCGAACTTTTGAATGCCAACTACCAATGCTTCGCACCGGATTTACTGGGGTTTGGAGACTCCGAACGCCCGAACGTTCATTATTCGATCGAGCTAGAAGTAGAATGTCTGGCGCAATACCTCGATACTTTGAACCTGCGAGAGGTTTATTTAATTGCTCACTCTGTGGGCGGCTGGGTGGCCGCCAGCTACGCGCTCAAATATCCCGATCGAGTTCAGGGCTTGGTGTTGTTGGCCCCAGAAGGCGTCAAAGTCGGACACCGACGGGCGCGGTGGCAGACGGCTAGGTGGCTGATTGCTAAACCTCCGCTAGCTTATTGGTTGTTGCGATCGATCTATCCCATTGCGAAGCTGCTGGGGGGTCAAAAGAAGATTGACCAAATGTTCGAGTTCAGACAGCAGTTGATGCAGTCGCCAGTTGCGGTGCAGTTGCTGTTCCGGCGGCGGCGGGCGGAAATTACAGGAGAGTTAGTGGATGAGAATTTGCCTTTACTGAAAGCGCCTATTTTGCTGTTGCACGGTTCTGAAGATAGTGTCGCAGCTTTGTCTCTTTGTCAATCCTATGCTGCTCTGGCTCCTAATGCCGAACTGCAATCTGTCAGCCCCGGGGAAAGCAATTTGCCCCAGGAAGTTCCGGATATTGTTGCTAAGTATATTCGCGAATTTGCAAAGTAAAGAAAGAAGTTCGGCCAACGAACAATGTACGGGATGCAAACGGATTGAACGGAGGTTGGAGCGACTAATGACTAATTGACTAATGACTAATTGACTAATTGACTAATGACGGATGACGGATGACTAATGACTAATGACTAATTGACTAATGACGGATGACTAATTGACTAATTGACTAATGACGGATGACTAATTGACTGATTCCCCAAAAAATGGCTTGTGGTGCGTCAATTATGGAGGAAGCCGTATCGGGAAATGCTGCGGTGAGGTATTGCAATAGCAAAGTTCGATCGCCCCCAGTGACGGCAATTTTGCTATTAGGAAACAAATGCAGCCAATCTTCAATAAAATCTCTAACTCCTGCCACCACCGCATACACAACTCCGCTGTGAATTGCTCCGACAGTATCTGTAGCCCAGCGCTGGGGCAGAGTTTGTGGTAAGCTGACTGAGGGCAATGCAGCGGTTTTTTGACCGAGAGACGACAACTGTAAACCCAAACCCGGTAAGATGGCGCCCCCAACTATAGACCTATTGACATTAGCCCCAGTAAATGTTAAAGCTGTACCAGCATCTATAAGTAAAACTGGCCAACCAAATTGGTTGCCAGCACCCAGTAAAGCCAAAGCTCTATCAATTCCCAGGGTAGGATAGAGCGCCCCGATCGGCAACTGGTCTAAGGTAATAATTTGAACTTCAGGGTAACTCTGCCAGATTGCTGTTTGCTTTGGAACTACTGATGCCAAAACTAGAGGTAGTGGCATGAGAGAAGGTTCATGAGAATGAGAAACAGCGAGATTAGCAGGAACACTAGGGAGAGGCCGATCGCCTATTTGCTCGATCGACCTCATGACTGTTTTCACCAGATATTCGGCTTTTTGCTCAGAGGAGAGTTGGGAAACAGCATCAGCTTTGAGATGCTCTGTATCCCATGTTTGCTTGAGAGTATTGCCCGCAAATAGTCCCCAGTGCAGTCGGGAATTGCCGATCGCTAAACCTATTTTAATCTCATCTTTACCTGCCATTCCGGGTGTAACGTTGTCTGTGCAAGCTGGCGGGCGAAAATTGTCGCCCATTGAGTTTTCCATGTCGATCGAGCGCGAGCGCTAACATTGAACTAAAGATAGATTTTAGATTAATTTTATTCCCTTAACCTAGCGGGTAAATCTAATTGATATTTGACGAATTTCAACGGCGCCCGCTTAATTAGTATGTTCGGCTACAGAACACCTAATTTATTTTTATAAATATTTGTAAAGCAAATAATTGCTATGGTCGGTCAGCATCATTTATAATGTCTTAATATATGCCAAAACTCCTAGTAGTGGCGGTTGAACTCAAGGCGGGGCAAGCAAATGTGTAAAAAATCATTGTCAATCCAAATACAGTACAACTGCTAATAAGTAAATATGTCTTTAAAAATACAACACGAAAACTCCTGGCACAGATTAACTACGCGGTTGCCAGAATCAGGAAGCTGGAAACCAGAAGAAGGTCTTTCGCTGCCCGAAATAGACGAACAAAAAGCCCTAATAGTGCAGATGCAGCAGCAAGTTCAGCTATCGAACTTGCTGAACGAGATTAATAACGAAATTCGCAGCACCCTTGATATAGAACAGATTTTAACATCGGCTTGCAGGTTGCTGGGGCAAGCGCTACAGTGCAGCCGCGCCAGTATTTTAGTCAAAGAATCTAATACAGAAAAAACTTTAGTCACGCGGGGAGAGTACAACGCGGGGGATTATCCGATGCAATTGGGAATGAAAGTACCGATGGCTGATAACCCGCACTTGACTGCTGTCGTGTCCCAGCAAGAGTCCCTAGCAGTGACGAAGTTTCTCGATTTTCCCGGGTTGAACTCACAAACCCGAAAAATTGCCGAAGCTTTGGAAATTCAGTCGATGCTGGCAGTCGCAACTCGCTATCAAGGTGAAGTAAATGGCATAATTGGCTTGCATCAGTGCGATCGCCAACGCGAATGGACTGATTGGGAACAGCAACTTTTAGAAGGGGTAGCATCGCAACTGGCGATCGCGATCAATCAAGCCAAACTCTACAGCAAAACCTGCCGTCAAGCCGAAAAAGAATCGCTGTTGCGCCTGATCGGCAACCAAATTCGCAGTACCCTGGATCTGGGAACTATCCTGCAAACAGCGGTGAGGGAAGTCCGCCAACTGTTGCACTGCGATCGAGTAATTATCTACCAATTTGATGACAACTGGCAAGGAAAAGTTGTCGTTGAAGATATGACGGTTCCTTGGCCTTCTATTTTAGGAGATATGGGGGCAGATAAGTGTTTTAGGGGAGATTACGCAGATCTTTACCAGCAAGGGCGAGTCAAAGCAATTAATGATATTTTTAATGCAGGTTTAGAGCCTTGTCACGTTAATTTCTTAGACAGTTTGCAAGTAAAAGCTAATCTGATCGTACCGATTGTTACATCCAGAAGCGAAGAAAATTCAGTTGCTACAGACACAAATTATCATTTAAAATTTCCCGGTAAACTCTGGGGTTTGTTGATTGCTCACGAATGCCACGATACCCGGAGTTGGCAGCGCCAAGAAATGGAATTGCTGGCGCAGCTAGCCGATCAAATGGCGATCGCCATCCAGCAAGCAGAACTTTACAGCAAAGTCCGAGAAGCTGCGGTCAAATCTCAAGCTCAAACCCAGCAATTGCAAGCCGCCATGCAAGAATTGCGATCGACTCAACAGCAATTGATTCAAACCGAAAAAATGTCGGGCTTGGGGCAAATGGTGGCGGGAATTGCTCACGAAATTAACAACGCCAACAATTTTATCCACGCTAACTTGTTTCACGCTCAAGAATATTTCAAAATCTTAAACGAAGCTCTCGAATTGTGCGGAAATGCCTGCCCGGAAGCCATGGAAACAATTGTCAGAATCAATGAAGAACTAGAACTCGATTACGTCCGAGAAGATTTTAGTAAACTGCTCAATTCGATGCGGGAAGGCAGTAGCAGGATTCGCTCGATCGTGACAACGCTGCGAAGTTTTTCTCGCTTAGACCACGCTGAATTTAAAGCTGTCGATTTGCATGAAGGTTTAGAAAGCAGTTTGTTGATGCTGCAAAATAAGCTGAAAACAAATATCAAAATTGACAAACAATACGGAAAGTTGCCACGAATAAAATGTCATGCCGGTCAAATCAACCAAGTATTTTATAATTTGCTGGACAATGCTTTAGATGCGATCGCCTCAGCGGGCCAACCGGGGGAATTAACCATCCGCAGTTGGCAAAGCGAACCCGACTGGGTAACAATCTCTGTCCGCGATACGGGAAATGGCATTCCAGCGGCAATTCAAGACAAAATTTTTGACCCGTTTTTTACCACTAAACCTGTCGGGAAAGGTACGGGGTTGGGACTTTCGGTGTGCTATCAAGTAATTGTGCAAGCTCACGGTGGCCGGATTCGGTGCGTCAGTCAGGTGGGCGAAGGAACTGAGTTGATTGTGGAGTTACCGCTGACAAATCAGAAGGCTTGAGATCGATAATTAGTTGGTTGTAAAGGTAAAGGTGCGCCGCCGCTCGAAAAGTCGATGGGATGCAAGGGATTAAAGAATGGCGACGCATCCTGCAAATACTAGAAACCCGGTTGCTACGAGTTTTGGTAGCAGGAACGAGAAATTTAGCCAGAAACTGGGTTTCTGAGTTCTATATCGGTTCAATTTATGTAAAAGCTCGGCTTGTAAAATTTGAATTTTGTCAATACCCAATCGGTAGATTTGTGCAAAAGCTGGCGTAAAGCGAAGCTATCCGGTAGGAATCGTCCGCTGCATACATTAATAACTTTGAAGTTACTTAACTCCCTCATAAGAAATTTTATAAAGATTTACAAAAGAAACGTGTCAGAATGGAAACAATAAGGTAATGGATAACAGACAAGGAGGCAGAGTATGGTAGCCCTGACTGAACGAGTCCAACGCAGATTGACGGTGGAAAAAGTCGAAATTGCCTCTGATACAACGGCAATTCGATGCCTGGACTGGGATAGAGACCGCTTTGACATCGAATTCGGGCTCAAAAACGGTACAACTTACAACTCTTTCATCATTCGTGGCGAAAAAACTGCCCTCGTCGATACGTCGCACGAGAAGTTCCGCCAGCAATATATGGAGACTCTGACGGGGGAAATTGACCCGAAACAGATTGATTATTTAATTATCAGCCACACGGAACCAGACCACAGCGGTTTGGTCAAAGATGTGCTGGCTTTGGCACCGCAGGCGATTGTCGTGGGGGCGAAGGTAGCAATTCAATTTTTAGAGAACCTTGTACACCAGCCGTTTGAGCGACTTGTCGTGAAAAATGGGGACAAACTAGATTTAGGAAACGGCCACGTTGTCGAATTTGTGTCGGCGCCGAATTTGCACTGGCCTGATACTATTTTCAGCTACGATAGCAAAACTCAGGTGATGTTCACTTGCGATGCTTTTGGGATGCACTACTGTTCTGACAGCACCTACGATGACGATTTAGCTGCGGTTGAGGAGGATTATCACTTTTATTATGAGTGTTTGATGGCTCCTAATGCTCGATCGGTACTGAGTGCAATGAAGCGGATGGCCGAGTTGGGAGAAATTGGTACGGTGGCGACCGGTCACGGGCCGCTACTGCGCTACAATGTAGCCGAACTTACCGGACGTTACAAAAAGTGGAGCCAAGCTCAAGCTAAGTCAGAAACCACTGTAGCGGTATTTTACACTTCCGATTACGGATTTAGCGATCGACTCAGCCAAGCGATCGCCCACGGGATTACCAAAACCGGTGTCGCCGTCGAAATGATCGATTTGAAAATCGCCGATTTACAAGAAGTTCGGGAACTTGTCGGTAGCGCTGGGGGGATTGTAATTTGTTCCCCGCCGAGTAATGGCGCTGCTGCGGAGAATGCCGAAGCTGCTATCAATACAATTTTAGTTGCTGCTAACAACAAACAATCCTTCGGTTTGTGCGAGTCCGGCGGCGGTGATGACGCATCGGTTTATCCGCTGCGAAACAAGTTCAAAGAGTTGGGTTTGAAAGAAGCATTTCCCAACATTTTGATTAAAGATGCGCCCACAGAAGCAATTTATCAGCTTTGCGATGAAGCCGGCACCGACTTGGGACAGTGGCTGTCGCGAGACAAGGCTGTCAAACAGATGAAATCCCTCGATAGCGATGTTGATAAAGCTTTGGGACGCATCAGCGGCGGATTGTACATTATTACTGCTCAAAAAGGCGAGGTTAGCAGTGCGATGTTGGCTTCTTGGGTGACGCAGGCTAGTTTTAAACCGCTGGGTTTAACAATAGCAGTGGCTAAGGATCGGGCGATCGAATCGATGATGCACGCGGGCGATAAATTTGTTCTCAACGTGCTGGAAGAAGGCAATTATCAAAGCCTGATGAAGCACTTTTTGAAGCGTTTTGCTCCGGGTGCCGATCGATTTGCTGGAGTCAAAACTCAACCCGCTAGCAACGGTTCTCCGATTTTGACAGATGCTTTGGCTTATATGGAATGCGAAGTAGTCAGCCGGATGGAACTTTCGGATCATCATATCGTATATGCGATCGTCGATAGCGGCCGCGTATCCCATCCTGAAGCATTGCCGGCAGTTCACCACCGCAAAGTCGGAAATCACTATTAGTGATTAGTCAGTGGTCATTAGTGATTAGTCAGTGGTCATTAGTGATTAGTTCTAAGTCCTTAGTCGGAGAGAAGAAGGAAGAGGGAAGTTCGGTAACGGATGTTAGGAAGACTTAAGTTCGGCAACGGAAACAGTTGCTTTTCTTGATTGCTTTCTCTATTCCTTTCTTTCTTCCTCTGCGTTCTCTGCGCCCTCTGCGGTTAAAAAAAATCTAAATCTCATTCACAACAGCAATTCCATCCCCACAGGAAACTTAATATAGGAACCGACACATTACTTAGGATATAAATGCGTCATGAATAGAGCCGCAAACCATAACCCATAAACGGTGTAACTATCAACTGTCAAGTGCTATGTAACTGTCAACTATCAACTGTCAACTGTCAACTGCTATATAGGTGCAATTAATGACTAACACTTTGACTCCGACACTCGCATCTAATGCCAGACCCCGCGACGTGCAATTTATCCCGATCGCACTTGATACATTTATGGTGCGATCGCGCACTTGGGAAAGACTCAAATTTGAAGTAGAATATTCCCTGCAAAAGGGGACAACAGCAAATAGCTATATCATACAAGCCGACAAAACTGCTTTGTTCGACCCGCCGGGGGAATCTTTCACCCAAAATTATCTAGATTGTTTGCAGCAGCGACTAGATTTGACCAAGCTAGATTACGTGATTTTGGGGCATTTTAACGCTAACAGAGCCGTGACAATTAAAGCTTTGTTAGAATTGGCTCCTGAAGTAGCTTTTGTTTGTACGAATCCAGCCGCGATTGGTTTGCGATCGGCTTTTCCCGAACAACAGTTAAATATTTTGATCGTTCGGGGTGAAGAAACTCTCGATTTAGGAAAAGGCCACAAATTAAAATTCCTGGCGACTCCGACTCCCCGCTGGCCTGACGAACTTTGCACCTACGATCGGCAAACTACCATCGTGTTCACTGACAAATTTTTTGGTTCTCACGTTTGCGGCGATCAAGTATTTGATGAAGGGTGGAGCGTTTACAGCGAAGATCGGCGCTATTATTATGATTCTCTGCACGCTTCTCAGGCGAAACAAGTGCTGACGGCAATGGATAAATTAGCTGATTTAACAGCAGCATTTTATGCTCCCGGTCACGGCCCGATCGTCCGTTACGGCCTCCACGAATTGAGCAATTTGTATCGGGAATGGAGCCAACAACAAAATTCTAAAGACTTGACAGTTGCTTTGATTTATGCTTCGGCTTACGGCAATACGGCGACTCTAGCGCAGGCGATCGCCAAAGGCATTACGAAAGCCGGTGTTGCTGTAGAAACTATCAACTGCGAATTTGCAGAACCGGGAGAAATTAAAGAGGCGATCGAGAAATGCGCCGGATTTATCATCGGTACTCCGACGCTAGCCGGACACGCACCGACGCAAATTCAAACTGCTTTGGGAATTGTGTTATCTACCGCAACTAAAAGCAAGTTAGCGGGGGTTTTCGGTTCTTTTGGCTGGAGTGGAGAGGCGATCGACTTAGTTGAAGGAAAATTAAAAGATGCTGGCTATCGCATCGGATTTGAGCCGATTCGAGCGAAGTTTAAGCCGACGGCGGCGACGATTCACGAGTGCAAAGAGGCGGGAACCGATTTTGCTCAAGCTTTGATTAAGTCGCAAAAATTGCGGGCGCCGAAACCTCAGTTGACTGGTGGGAGCGATCGCACGGAACAAGCTGTAGGAAGATTGGTAGGTTCGCTGTGCGTACTGTCGGCGCGGCGAGGAGATGTTACAAGTGCGATGTTGGCTTCGTGGGTGTCGCAAGCCACGTTTAGCCCTCCGGGTTTGACGATTGCTGTAGCGAAGGATCGGGCGATCGAAGCTTTGATGTACGCCGGAGATAAATTTGTCTTGAATATATTAGCAGAAGGACGACAGTTGCGTAAGTATTTCATGAAAAACTTTGCTCCGGGAGAAGACAGATTTGCCGGAGTCGAAACAACCGAAGCTAGCAACGGCTGTCCGGTTTTGACTGATGCTTTAGCTTATCTGGAATGCGAAGTAATTGGTCGGATGGAATGTGGCGATCATTGGGTAGTTTATGCAGCAGTTGAAAACGGTCATTTGCTCAAAAATGACGGGGTGACAGCGGTGCATTACCGCAAGTCTGGGAGTCATTATTAAGCTGCGATTAGGAAACGGCAATGCCGTGTCCCTACAAATATATCGAAGATTAGGACACGGCATTGCCGTGTCCCTACAAATATTTTGTAGAGATTAGGACATGGCAATGCCGTGTCCCTACAAATATATCGAAGTTTGTAGAGTGAATCAGCTTTCTGAGGTGCGTCGCTATTAGATTGTCGCTCTTTATGCAAGGAATGAAACAATGGCGACGCACCCTACGGCTTCCTTGTTGCTTGTTCCTTCAGTCAACGGTCAACTGTCAACTGTTTAACGCTGTCAACTGTCAACTGTCAACTGTTAACTGTTAACTGTTAACTGTCAACAGTTAACTGTCAATTGTTTAACGCTGTCAACTGTCAACTGTTAACTGTTAACTGTCAACTGTCAACTGTCAACTGTTAACTGTCAATTGTCAACTGTCAAGATAGCTTCTTAAGTTCTGCTGCGGTTTGGTTTAGCTGATCTGTGCTTAATTTAACTAGATCGAGGTTAGTAGCCGTTTCTGTTGCTCCTAAATTAACATTGTTCATGGCTTCGAGCACTTCTTGAATTGCGATCGCCTGTTGGTTAGCATTCATCGCAATTTGTTGATTGTTCAAAAATACCTTGTCTATCGACTCTGCTACACCGGCGAAATTTTTTTTTGTCCCTTCAGCTTGTTTAATTGCTTGTGCTGCTGTTTGTGAACCTTCATCCGTTACCATCGCCGTCTTGCCGATCGCAACTTTAATTTCTTTAACTAGATCATTAATGTTCTCGGCTGATTGTTTGCTGCGATCGGCTAATCGGCGAATTTCGGTGGCGACTACAGCAAAACCGTTGCCGTTTTCCCCAGCACGGACTGCTTCTACAGCAGCATTGAGAGCCAGCATATTCGTTTGGTTGGCGAGATCCGCTACCAACTCAGAAATTCCACTAATTTTAACAGCATTTTCGTTCAAGTCGTTAATCTGTTTGGCGATCGCACCTACTTTTTCTTGAAGAGTGACTATCCCCTGCATCGTGTTTTCTACAGATTGATTGCCGGATTCAGCTAATGTCAGCGCTTGATGGGCAGAGACTGCTGATGCTTCTGCTTGCTTGGCTGACATCGATGAAGCAACACTTAACTCGTTCATCGTCGCCGTCGTTTGATTCACAACATTAGCTTGCTGAGATATAGTAGATTCCTGCTGAGCAACTGCGCCAGTGATTTGCCTGGAAGAAGAGGCAATCTTCTTGACAGATTGTACTATAGGGTTAACTATGTCGCGACTGACGATCGCCGTCAAGACTGCTGCGCTAAACAAACTCAAGATCAGAGTACACAGTAGCAAAATACTTAAACGCTCGATCTTGGTTTCAATTTGATGATTTTTTTCTTCACCGACTTTTCGCTGGAGTTCGATTAGTTGTGAAAAAGCCTGAATTGTGGCGGCACCAAAAGGGGTGGTAGTCGCCGCGCGATACTCTGCTGCTTCCTTAATTTTACCTGCTTGCTCCAACTCAAACCACCTCGGTCTGGCTGCAATATACCTACGATAAGCATCTTGCACCTTCTCGAAAGCTGCTTGCTCTTCGGGTGTGATTTCGCCTGCGGCATATTCTCGCAGGTTATCGTCAATTATTTTGTACAATTTCGGCTGTTCTTTCAAAATGTCCGATCGATTTTCTGGTAAAACAATAAACTGTGGGAAGCCGTAACGCAGCTTCCATAAAGCCGACTCGGCGTTGGCTAGAGCCACAGTCCCCTTAACTTGATTTGTGTACAATTTTTTCGCATCTTTGCCTAATTCAACTGTGTTGTACCAACCAACAAATCCGACAACTGCGAGTAAAGCGGTCAACCCTCCAAAGCTAGCCAGCAATTTAGCCCGAATTCCTAAGTTCATTTTTGTTGCTAATTTAAAATAGGGTGTTTCGTACCAGCGCGATTCATACCGTTGCTGGATATACAAAAATTTTCGCATTTAAACCTATAACTTGCTCTGGACTTATACCATAGAGGTTCTGTATAGCCTTTCTCACTAAGGTGAGGTACGAATCTTGACCGAAAAGATCGCTGCTGCAAGGGTTGCAGCATCTCGGCATACCTCATCTTTCTGAGAAACGCTATATAGCAAACTCCTTACTTTTCCTCAGCAGTCTGGGACGGCCACAGATAAATAGCGCCAGAAATCAATGTTAAAGCCACAGAAACCCAAAACGCAATTAATGCCGGAAAGTTCCAGGCGGAGGACAGGGGAGCGATTAAAAGTGCGATCGCCACAATCTGACTAACCGTCTTCAATTTACCCCAAATATTCGCTCCCGAAATCGTGGTTTTATTAACACGCCACCCAGCAATTGTCAACTCCCGCCCCAAAATTAAAAACACTGCCCAAGCCGGGACTTTACCCAACTCTATCAATACTAACAGCGGCGCCAGCACCAACAATTTATCTACCAAAGGGTCGAGAAACTTTCCCAAATCGGTAATTTGATTCAGCTTCCTAGCCAAATAGCCGTCCAGCCAATCTGTAGCCGCGGCTACCACAAAAATCGCGGTACAAATCCAGCGGCTTTGGTCGCTTGGATCGTACAAACCGTAGAGCAGAAAAGGCACTCCCAGCAAGCGAGAAAAAGTAATCAAATTAGGCAAATTCATAAGGCAGTTGACAGTTGACAGTTGACAGTTGACAGTTGATAGTTGATGGTTGACAGATGAGAGTCAGTTGATAGTTGACAGAAGAACCCTCGCCCGCAATTTGTCCTCACCGAAGCAAGCCGAAGGGCGGACATTTAACAGTTTAGGGTTGACCGAAGGATGAAGGATAGAGGAACAGTCAAAAAATTAAGGGCAATCTTTTTTTACAAGATTGCCCTTAATTTAACATTTTTTTGTAGCTGTTTAACTTTGAGGAAAACAGCTTTTAGCTGAATATTCATCTAATAATCGAAGCTTACAACAAAAAACAGACAACCCAAAAACAGCCAGTAGATTAACACGCACCGTGTTTGTTCAAGACAACCAAAATTGTTTTGCAAATCAGACTGATGTCGTAGAAAACAGACCACTTGTACTGATAGTCGAGATCCATGCCCACAATATCGTCAAAGTCTTTAACCCCAGAACGTCCGTTGACTTGCCACTCCCCAGTCAAGCCCGGTTTGACATTTAAACGCTGCCAGTGAAAATCGTCGTAGCCTGCGACTTCATCGGGAGTTGGGGGGCGAGTTCCCACCAAACTCATGTCGCCCATTAACACGTTCCAGAATTGAGGTAACTCATCCAAACTCGTGCACCGCAAAAAACGCCCGACGCTGGTAATTCGCGGGTCGTTTTGATTCTTAAAAATATGACCCTTGGCTTCGTTGGTAACTAGGTGTTTGAGATTTTCTGCACCGACAACCATCGATCGAAATTTCCATATTCTGAAATGCCGCCCTTTCAAGCCGCAGCGGACTTGACTGTAGAGCAGCGGGCCCGGGCTGTCGAATAGCATTAATACAGCTACCGGCACCCCCACCGCCGCTGCAATTACTAATCCCAGTAGCGAACCCAAAATATCGATCGACCGTTTGAGCTTGCTAGTTACCGATCGGTGAACCTGATGTTTTGATACACAAACTGCGTAAGTAGGTTTGGGAATAAATAAGGAGAACATTTCGGATAATACTGATGATTTAGAAGCACCCATCGCAATTTTCATAAAAAGAAATACGGTAAGTGGGAAACTCGGCGACTTTAGTCCTTCCTAGGGAAACGACCCGGGGGACTAAAGTCCCCGTGAACCCCCTTGCGGGGTTGGAGGGGTATGGTTGCCCCTCCAATGGAGATATTGTGGTCTCCTTTCTCCCTTGCGGGGTAATGTTGGCCTCGACCTGGTTATAAAGGCTTGTTAGACCTGCAACACTGTTTCAGTGACTTTAAAACTGTTTAATTGCAGATGACAGAGCGAAAAACTGGCGTCGCATTCTCCGGTGTCCTGACCTAAATAACGGCTCCTCACGATCGAGGGGTCTGGTCAGTACAGCTTGCTCGATTTCTCTTACAAGCTCAGTCCCTAAAGGGCTGAGTTACTGACTGGATTTATCTGAAGTCTAACGATATCTCACGTCCATCTTATGAAACTCATCAAATATCGAGAAGGTGAAGTTCTGAGCTTTGCACAATCTTTAAAAAGCTGCAACACTTTATAAAGTTTGTGTGTATTTCCTCTCAGAATGTTTAAAAATTACGTAAATTTAAGTACATTTACTGAAAAAACTTAGTCTTGGTGACCAAAAAAAACAGTTTCTGCTACGAAGATTTGGGAAAACAGGGCAAATTTTACGCTAGAAAACCGGTTTTTCACCGTTTAGCGATAGGTATGGGCGCCCAGAGCCCAAGCAATTGTTAGAGGTTCTAATAATTTTTGCTGGCTGCTAGAGGCGAGGTGGGCTAAATATTCGCGAACAAACCCAGCGTGCTCGATATTCAAGCGATAACCCTTAACTACATCTTCAAAAAAAAGTGGCTCGGCCAAAATTGCTTCCCAATCGGGATTTTGCCTCGACTCCTCGGCCAGCATCATGAAATCTTGCTCCTCTGGCAAAAGTCCCGCTGGCAATTTTCCTGCCAAAATCTGCTGGATTCGGGCCTCGCAGGTGCGGGTATTCACGCCTTGGCGTTCCAACAACTGCAAAATTTCCTCAAAGCTCAGACTTTGGGCGCCCAAAACCTGTGTTAATTCCCACAACAGAAAAAAGTCGCTGTACTGCTGCTGCGACACCTCCAAAATTTGAGGATAGAGAGCCAGACTCGCCAACCCGCAGGCAACCCGATCGCTGGTTTGTGACAATTTTGTGTTGGGCGGTAACGAACTTAATGCAGAATTGTGCATTTGAGAAATATGTCGATCGACCTCCGATTCCCGATCTTGAACGACGATCGCATTCGGCAGCTTTTGGCGCAACCAGCGGGCGATCGCAGGCCAAGCACCCATGCCACCCGTACAAATCGCCTGATTGATGCCCGCCGGCGACATTCCCGCGCGGCTGAGCAAAGCATTTAATTCGCGGTTCAACTGCTGCACAAAAGGCACTAAAATCAAACTTTCCAAATCTCGGCGCTTAACATCCCAATGCTGCTGGCCAATATCCAAAACAAAACTTTCTTGATGCTGCAAAATAACTTTCAAATGTCTTGCCGCCTCCAACAATTGCAGCCCCAAAGCAGAACCTTGCAAGCGCTGCTGCAACTGATAGCGACTCGGCAAATCCGGATGCCCCGGACGCGGCAAATCTACCGACATTCCCCATGTTTCATTTTTCGCCAACAACTGACAGACAATATCCTGATCGAAAGCATTGCCGGCGAAATCAAAACTTTGACAAGTAAAATCAGCGCGAGTTAAATTTTGCAGGTTGGAAGGCAACTCAACTAAAGCTAATTCCACTGTCGCCGCCCCCGCATTCAAAATCAAAGTTCCCCCGCTAAAAGACGAAGCATTCACCACCAGCGGCGCAGATGTTTGGCCTTCCTCCCGAACAGATTCCAGGGCTGGCGATTGTAATTTCGAGGAATTTTTGACAGGAGTTAAAACAGCAAGTAAAGTCGCGATCGCATCTTCCACAACAAAAATTTGGGCCGCAGCAGCCACCAGATCCGCACCCAAAACAGCCTCCCGCAGGTTAAACCGATAAGCATCACACCAGCCTGCGGGAGTTCCCAAAATTACACCCTGCAAGTTTAAGAGCGCCACCTCTAGAGTTTCCGCTGTCAGTCCCGAAGCTTTGCAGGTGAAATTAGAAAGCGGTTCCGGCGCCAAATCCCCCCCCGCCCGACCAAATTTTTGTTTCTGCTTCCGGGGATTCAAAGTAGCCAGCAGCGCCCGCAAACCTTGCAGCGGCAGGGCGATCGACACAGCCTGCGAGGGCGACTGCTGCAACAGCGGTTCGTACATCCCAGCAGCTTCCCGCTGATAAGGAATGCTCACCTTTAAAGGCTGTTTAAAATTTTGCAATAAAAATTCTCCAGCAGGCAAGGTCAACTGTCGGAATCCCACAGATTTGACTCTCACTCGATCGCCGGAATTCCCTGGGGTTGTTGCTGAGAGTACCGCCACCGCAGGAATCCGAAACAAAGTGTCCGCAGCAGGACTCTCAGCCTGCGGTGCTTCCCAGTAAATCGGGTGCAACTCACCGCTGGCGCGATCAAGCAAAGCCGCCGACAGCCCGCTGGAACCAAAATCTATGCCTAAATACCAGCTCGATCGCGATCGATGGTGGGATGCAGCAAAAGGTGGGGCGATCGCCCCTGTCACAGAATGCTGCTCTTTCGCCTTGCCGATCTCGGTTGTGTCCTCAGCAAGTTCTGCTTTAGTCTCTGTCGAAATTAGGTTTTTTTTTTGACTTTCTGGAGAACTCGATCGCAGTTCGTCTGTTTGGGCAATTTCGGTATTTGCTCGATCGGTGTCGTTCAAACTCACCAAAATCTCGTCTAGCGTCAACTGCGATTCCTCTTCCCCAGCAAACCAATCGTCCCCAAATTCGTTGTCCAAAACAAAGGGTTCATCCTCAGATGAGAGTTCCAGATCCTCAGAGAACAAATCCTCTAGGGAGCCGAGTTCATCCTCCGCATCATCAGCAAAAGGATTGTCTGCTTCCTCCGAGGAACTCGGCACGAAATCCAAGCTGTTACCTGCGCTGAAATTCGATCGTCCCGCGGGCGTCTTTTCCAACCCTTCCAGATTGTAGAGGTCTCTCTCCAACAGTTCTAGAGTAGTCACATCCAATTTGATCGATCGACTGTCATCATCATCTACAACCTCGACGGGTAGCAAATCCTCCTCCGGCGAAGCTTGGATGTAAGCATCATCGAGCCTAGCAGATTGGTCGAAATCCCCTGTTTGAACCTCACTAACTCTCGACTCGCGAGGTGCGGCACTGGGGATCTGAGAGATCACTTCGGCAGGTCTCAAATCCGGTGGCTGGGTTACAGCAGCAGTGTCGAATCCATCGCCTCGGTTTTGAGGAGTTTCTAGATTTGGTCGATCGCCCGCGTCAATTTCCGGCGCTGCTGTTGAGTCTGGCGGTTCCCCTACCGATGGTAATGTTAGGGCGATCGAACTTGAGTGTGGCGGTTCCCCAACCGATGGTACGGTTGCAGGTTGCGGTTCAAATAAATCTTCTGTGTCTAAAGTTATATCCTCTACCGAATTACCGATTACGAAGTCTGAATCTTCAACTGATAGAAAATCTTCTAGCGATTCGCCTTCATCCAGCAAATTCACAAACAAATCTTCTGCATTATTTAGAGGTTCGCTTGTATAATATTGCTGATCTTGAGAGGGAACCGCTGTTCTTTCCGCAGTATTTTCTGTATTTTCGAGCGTAAAGTTTTCTAGTTCTAGTTCGGCGACTTCTCCGGCGAACAAACTTGCGTACAAATCTTCAATATTTTCCCCAGTTTCTGCTAATATATCTTCCGATTCACCACCGGAAAACTGAGTGGCCTCTCCCGATGTTTCGGGTGCATCACCTGCCAAATTATCTGCCAAATCAGGGAGCGAGATCCCATAGATCAGGCGCTCGCGCTCGCGCCTCAATTCTCCGAATTGGGGAGAAATTTCAGTACCGGCGTAGGGCAATCTGTCTTGTTCTTCGAGTTCGCGGCTGCGGTTAGGCTGGGGGACAGAGGGTTCGATCGCTCCCTGCGATCGGGCGCGATCGGCTTGGGAGCGCTCTGCTGCTGTGGGGGTGCCACTTTCGATATTCGTGAATTCGATCGGCTGCTGGACGTAGGAAGACGCTTCTCGCCCCAACTGTGCCGCCAAGTGGCTGACCAAAGCAGCGAACATGGCTTCGCTCTGCTGGCTCAAACCGTGCATATTTTCGATGCCTTGTCCCAAGGAAGCTTGATAGCTTTCGAGATTAGCGTGCAAAGCCTCGAACACGATACCCATGGTCGAATCGAGCCTCATCAGCAGATTGTCGGCACGAGCTTGAAACTGTTCCATTTGCTCGAGTCTCTGAGCTGGTGTCAGCAGCGGGTGTTCCGAAGAGACTTGTAGGTTTAAAGCCGAGGCTTCCAATTCTGGGGCGTTGGTAGCAGGCAACAACTTATTTTCTAGGCTGCCGATAATTTGGGAGAAATCGCGCTCTAAGGTTTCTTCTAAGCCACTCCTGAGTACCTGCAAGAATTCGGAGATGATTTGCTGTTGGTTTGCTTGTTGCTGAGCTAGCGATTGTTGCTGCTGCCGTTTTGTTTCTAGCTGTTTGATTTCTTGAATTAGAGCTTGCTGCTGTTGCCGCAGGGCTTCTACTTCTTCTTGGAGGGGCACCGTCAGGGTTGAACGCAGGTGGTTGATTTCTCCGGTGACGGCGAGCCTGATTTGCTCTGCTGCTGAGGGGCGAGCCGTCACTTGCGGCACTTTGGGGACTGGAACGGGTACCGGGCGGACATTTGGGGGGGCGGGCCTGTCGCGGGCTGCTAGTTTGGAGTCAGAGGAAAGCAGATAAGCGCGAACTCGCTCTAACAGTTGGCGCTGGTGGACAGTATCGATCGAACCTGTCCAAGGCAAGCGGGGTGCGGGCTTGCTGAGTACCTCGTCAATCTCAGCAATCAGTGCTTGAATTTTGTACTTCTGAGAATTCAAGGGCGGAACCTCTGGGAATGCGGCTTGGGAGAAAAATTTTTAGCGGAAAAAGACTGAAGTCAAGTGGCAGCTATGCCAATAGATATAGCAGTTGACAGTTGACAGTTGACAGTTGACAGCTTGCGCGCTCGCGACTTGCCCGCCCGCGAAGTCGAGGGGAGTCGAAGAGTTGACAGCTTGCGCGCTCGCGACTTGCCCGCCCGCGAAGTCGAGGGGAGTCGAAGAGTTGACAGCTTGCGCGCTCGCGACTTGCCCGCCCGCGAAGTCGAGGGGAGTCGAAGAGTTGACAGTTGACAGTTGACAGTTGACAGTTGACAGTTAAAGGAATCAAACCGTTAAGGGTAGAGGGGTCTCGGGTTTTATTCATGAGGTTATCTATGTCTTAACAGCTTTGGCGGTTGCTATAGAATAATCTGAATGCGAGTCCGTCAATAATTTACTAACATTTTTTGACAACTTTGAATCAAGCTTTTCCCTTCGGATGACTTCTATTGCCATGATAGGTTAGCTGGTACTTGCCCATCAAATGCTTGGCGCGCGATCGGCTGCCTGCAATCTCCTATTCTGCTGGTGCTTGCCGAAGCTTAGGGCATCCGGGCCCTTCGGCAAGCACCAGGGGCGCTGCGCTTGACGAATTTTTGCCCCAGTCGGGGGCCGTGCGAGCCACCGTGCTACTCGCAGTTTGACGATCTCGCCCCGCGTGCTTCTACAGCAGCCAGTCCTCTGTCTCGATCTCGGACGCACTGGGAAAATACCTCAAACAATCTGCCATTTGGGATGCTGGGATGCCGGATGCTGCCCGTCCTTTCAATTTAAGCAACCTTTTATAGTAGCTTTTTATCTGTGTTCGCCGCTAGAGATTAATGGTACAATCATCTGGGGCTAGCATCCAAGGTTGCTGAAAACTGCGTCGGTTTCAGTTCCATGCGAGCGCAAACCTTGAGAGCCTGAGGTAGATTTTGCTGTTGTTGCTGACAATTGACCGATGCGAGGCACGGGCAGTCGGGTTTGGTGGCTGCCAATGCCGTGGTTGCAGATTGGCGCTGTTTCCGGCTAGCAGCAGGCGAGGCGGCCCACCAACACCCGCTGACCACAAATCTCTCAGGAGTGTTAAGCTTGTCTGCGCGAAGTGCTTGTCTTCGCTAATTCGATCGGCACCATCGGCTTGTCGCGCTGCTTAAATTTTGTGAATAAAATTTAAGCAGCGGTATGTATGTATCTAAAAAATTATGGTATAGTCTTTAGTTTCTAGGTTGCAATCAGAACTTGAGGCTATTAATTCCCATATTCCACCTTTGACTGCAAAACTTTAGAGGAAAAATTGCCGATTTTAGATAATTGTTACTCCAATCAGGAATCTCAAATCGATTGACTCGGCTCAAGCTATTTCTATTTGCCCAGCGCTGCTCAAGCGCATAAATTAAAATGATGGCCTCATGGAAGACCGCTTTAACACCCGAGATCCGCAGTCTAATATAAATCAATTGATAGTTTCTACTCCTTTTTTCGCAGGATTGCCCGATCCTGTAATCGAGAGAGCAACTGTTCACATCGTTACCCGCAGTCATCCGTCAAATCAAGTGATTTTACTAGAAAATGACTGGGGAACATCGGTGTATTTTATATTGGATGGTTGGGTGAAAATTCGCACCTACAACCTAGACGGAAAAGAAGTAACGCTGAATATTTTAGGTAAAGGAGAACTGTTCGGGGAAATGGCAGCGATCGAAGAAGCACCGCGATCGACAGATGTCATCACCCTAGCTCCGACATTAATCGGGAATATGCCATCACAGGACTTTGTGCAGCTCATTCATACCGAACCCCTAGCAGGCATTCGGCTAGCTCAACTGATGGCCCGCCGCCTCCGCCAAGTCAACCGCCGCCTGCGTTTGCGAGAGTCGGACAGTACCTCGCGGGTAGCAGATATTCTATTATTTTTGGCAGAGGGGCAAGGAAAAATTATGTCAAGTGGAGGTACAGAAATTCCTAACCTCCCACACAGAGAATTGAGCAGCCTGAGCGGGCTGGCTCGGGAAACAGTAACGCGAGTGCTCAGCAAGCTGGAAAAAAAAGGAACTATTCAGCGCGAACGTGACGTTTTGTGCATTCCAGACCTGCACGCCTTGGAACGTCTGTTAGTCTAGAAGTATCAGAGATGGCTAACTTGAATTAAATTCACAAGCACTCTCTGTTAACTAACGGATATTGATGATTTGCCGCTGGAGGTAAAGCTGTGAGTTTTAAGAAAGTTTTCGCTGCTGTAGATGATTCTGAACTCGGCCACCGCGTCTTCAATCAAGCTGTAGAATTAGCTGCGAGCGATCGAGCCGAAATGATGCTATTTCACTGCGTAACTGTCAGCTCGATTGGCGAGACCGCAGTGCCAATTCCAGTAGATTTGGGCATGAATGTCGAGTTGATGGATCAAGCTTATCAAGCTCAAAATTTGCGGCTGGAAAGAGAGGTAAAACACTCTGAAAGTTTGCTCGAAAATTACTGCGAGGCTGCGGCAAAACAAGGAGTGCAGGCGGAATTTGACTGCAAAGTTGATGGCGATCCGGGGCATTGTATTTGTGAATCCGCTCAAAATTGGGGCGCAGATTTAATAGTAGTGGGGCGGCGCGGCCGCACCGGGCTTACCGAAGCTTTCCTCGGGAGCGCGAGCAATTATGTCGTTCACCACGCATTGTGTTCGGTGTTTGTAATTCAAGATGTCAAAGTGACCACACGATCTAGTTGAAAATTTTTGATGAGAAAATCGATCTAAAATAAGACTAGCGTTCTTACCTCAACCCGGTTTCAGCGAGCAAGATTTGATTTGATTGAGCCATTGACTCGCGAAACCGGTTCTGGGTTACACAGGCCGCAAGTCGGGTAACATCTAAAATCTAAAATTGAAAAACCGGAAATTGCCCACATAACGCAAGTCCTAAAATCTAAAATCTAAAATCGGATGAGTGATTTTTTGTCAGCAGATGCCGCGTCTAATTCGGGCAGTTCCCTCAGTAAAAATAATGAGCCACAAACCGCCGATATTTCAGCAATGGCGGACGATCGCACAAATCCAGATACCCGGACGCCAGAATTAGGGGAAGCGCCTTTAAGACTCGTAGAAACGGCATTTTTGGCAAGTACCGCTAGCTTGATTTGGCTGGTAAATTATTACTTTCCGCTGGGGCCGCTGCTGCGGGTATTTTTCCCGGTACCCATTGCCCTAGTTTACCTGCGCTGGGGAAACCGCGCCTCTTGGATGTCGGCTTTGGTTTCGGGTTTGCTATTGTCGGTACTCATGGGCCCGACGCGGAGCATTTTATACGTGATTCCTTTTGGAATTATGGGAGTTTTGCTGGGAGGACTTTGGAGGCGCAAAGCGAGTTGGTTTGTATCTATTAGTTTGGGCGCGCTAATCGGCACTTTCGGCTTCTTTTTTCGGTTTTGGCTGCTGTCAATTTTGGTGGGCCAAAACCTCTGGGTTTACCTCACAGTGCAGGTAACAGAGATGGTGGAATGGGTGTTTGTCAAGCTGGGCTGGCTGAGCGTGCCGAGTTTGGGCACCATTGGGGCGATCGCCGCCGGCATGATTTTGCTGAGCAATCTTGTTTATTTATTTGTAGTGCATTTAGTAGCTTTGCTGCTGTTAGATCGTTTGGGAAATCCGATTCCCCGGCCGCCGCACTGGGTGCAAGTTTTGCTCGATTATGAAGAGTAGTTATACGAAGGAAGAAGGAAGAAGGAAGAAGGAAGAAGGAAGAGGGAAGAAGTAAGAAGGAAGAGGGAAGAAGTAAGAAGGAAGAGGGAAGAATAAGGGAGCATCAAGCGTGTTGCTTGTGTAGTGCGGTCTCCCCTCGCACTACAAAAAAAATACTTTTTACAAAAATGATACGCTGCCAATTCCCCATGACAAATGACAAATGACAAATGACCTGTTTGAACAATGACAAATGACCTGTTTGAACAATGACAAATGACAAATGACCTGTTTGAACAATGACAAATGACAAATGACAAATGACAAATGACAAATGACCTGTTTGAACAATGACTAATGACAAATGACAAATGACAAATGACAAATGACAAATGACAAATGACAAATGACTAATGACTAATGACTAATGACAAATGACAAATGACCATTGACTAATTTATGATTGGTATTTATACAAAAATTGAACAGGGCCAGCGGTGGCTCGATCGCTATCGGGGACAAAAACCGATATTTGGTTGCGTGTTAGGATTTACGGCGACTGGGTTAATTCCGGGGATTTCCGCAGCAGGAGCAACCCCGCGCGATCGACAATTTACTTGTTTGGCCGATGCAGAATTCTTGTATAACGGCCCCCAACCGTCGCCGCAGTATCCCTTGCCGCCCCTAGAAGCCGGAGCATCGCCGGTACTGATATCTCGCGCTGTAATCGAAGCTTTGGAAATTCCGCTTTACCTGTTTAATGCTGGTTTGCTCCTACCGCCTCCCGTACCTGCAATTGATTTGGGCGGTACTGCGGCAAAGTGTCTGACTTCTGGGAATGCTTTAGAACTAGAAACAGTCAAACATTTGCTGGAACAAGGATTAATTTGGGGCGCTAAATTGGCGGCCCAAACTAATCGCAGCTATTTAATTTTAGGCGAGTGCGTAGTTGGTGGCACAACTACTGCTTTGGGCGTGTTGATGGGGTTGGGTATTGCAGCGACGGGAAAGGTTAACAGTTCTCATCCTAGCTGCAATCACGAGCAAAAATTGGCTGCGGTGACAGCGGGGCTCGATCGCGCTGGGTGGGAAATCGGCGCAAAAAACAGCACTCCCCTAGAATTGGTGGCGGCGGTGGGCGATCCGATGCAGGTAGCGGTGGCGGGAATGGCGATCGCCGCGAGTCGCAGTTGCGGGGTACTTCTGGCTGGGGGCACACAAATGCTGGCAGTGTACGCTTTGATGCGAGCGATCGCCCGAGAATATGCTCTGTTCTGGTGTCCCGAGCAAGTTGCGGTGGGGACTACGCGCTGGGTGGCCGAAGACCCGACAGGGGACACTGTAGGACTCGCTAAGAATATCGGCGGTGTGCCTCTGTTGGCTGCACAGCTAAGTTTTGGGGGTTCTCGCTACGAACAACTGCAAGCTTACGATCGCGGGTATGTTAAGGAAGGTGTGGGTGCGGGCGCGTGTGCGATCGCCAGCGGCTTGTTGGCCAATTGGACTCCTGCTCAGCTCCTGCAAGCAGTTGAAGCTTTAGCCGGACGGTGCGAAATTAAATATTAGACGAGGAATACACTCACAAGCCGGATTTTTAGTTTTCTGTGCTTCCTAGAATGTTAGGAATTAAACATCAAAATTTCAGACGCGCCTAGCTACGCGCGAAGCTAGTCGTGCTGTTAAACCAGCTTCGTTTTGGCTGAATAATTATATTACTTTTTGTAGCTTTTATGCTCGAAAAATCACAGAATATTGTCCCAAATATCTTGCTGTGAAACAGAGTTTTCGCTGCTCTCTGCGCGAGACAAAAAATTTCATGCAATCCCTTTATAAATAGACCAGCATAAGTTAATGCTGCTGGTATTTTTTGTCTAGATTGAGACTAGCTCCCAAGCTGCAATATTTAATTAGAGCCACCTACGTGTTGCGAGTGGATTCTTTTGGCGAGCAACTGTTCTTCTAAGGCAGCAATTCGATTGTAAGCTGCTGTTAGCTGAGCTGTGAGGCGCTGGATTTGAATCTCGGCGCTCAGCTCTTTTTCCTGGCTTTGGGAATTATTGTCAAAATAACTGTCATCTAACAAGATGTCTTTGTGTTCTAGTAGTCCGTCGAGACTGCTGTAGCTTTGATACGCCGAGGTTTTGTGATTTCTTACCGTAAGAGAGCGATCGTCGTTTTGCTGCTGGGTCAGCTTTGTCTCCTTAGCCGACTCTAATAACTTTTCATTGAGATTTTCTATGAGTTTGTACAGGGCATCGACTTGTTGAGTCAATACTGTAACTTGCTGGCGTAACGCTTCCATGCAATTATCCTGAGAAATTTAACTTATATCTTTACATATAAGGGAAATCTTTACATAATTGGGATTTATCACTAAATTATTTAATTTTTGACATAATTGTTGTGTTCCCAATGCTGGCGGTAGATTTAGGGACTGAGTTTGAGGATTTAAGATGTTCCATTTGGCGATTTTAGATTGTGTTGGATGCTGAAACAAGGTTGGTTAACTCCTATAGCTGGTAAAAGTATAGTCATTTATTGCATGACATGGGAGGCGTTAAGTCCCTCCCCCTTCCCTTTCACTTTGAGCGGATCGACCCGCCTCGGCTGAACTACGCAGCTCCCTATCCCATTGCGGAACGCATTTGGGATTGCTTTTCTGAGGATATTGTACGCTGCATTCACATCGGAATTAATTAGCTGACCAGTCGATGTTTTGTACAAACCCCGCTTAATCCGCTTACCAGTAAACACAGGCTCTTTTTCGGTTTTTCCATAAACAGGAATGGGGTCTAAACCTAAAAAACTGGAGCGGGATGTGTAGGATTCTTCCTGCACAATTACTGTGATTCCCGCCAACCGAGCTTTGTACTCCAACATTTCAATTAATCGAGAGTGAGGAATACTAACAAAGTTTTGATTTTTTTTCTTCCCTAACTCGATTTCTGTTTTCCACTGCGCGTTCTTGCCAATTACTAGCGTCCCAATCTGCTTGGTCAGCAAAAGGTTAATAATTAGACGGCTAGCATGATGTAAGTAATTATCAACTTTTTGATGGCGACAGCGAGTTAAGCGCTGAATGCGGGGCGAAGTTTTGCGATTCCCTTTTAACTGGGATTGCAATCGTGCTTTCCGCTTATTGTAAAACTGGTTAATCGATTTCAATGGTCGCCCGTTAATCAACAAAGGGATAAATCCCGGTTGATTTGAAGTTAACGCCACTAAATTATCCAGTCCTAAATCAATACTAGCTACAGAATTAGCGTTGCCAAGGGTTGACTCCGGTTCACTTCGACTACGCTCAGTACAAGCATCATAAATTACCTCAATTACATAGGAATCACATTTCGGAACCAGCCTAATTTGGCAAACCTGGTGGGGATTGACTTGGGTTTTAATTAAAAGTTCTGTACCCGAAAGTTTAATGATTCCTTTCTTCAACTGTTTGCTGCTAATTGCTTGAATCGTGTAGACGAGAAGATTTCGCCCTTTAGTCTTATCTTTGTACTTTGGCAATTTTGGGCGACCCGTGAATTTTGAAGAATCAACTTTGTAAGCTTTAACGGCTTCAAAAAACGATTTCCAATTCTTGTCTAGCACCATCAAGATTTGCTGACTTACTTTAGCAGGCAAAGCCTTATATGCTTCGTGAGACTTCATCAATCGGTTCATTTCGTTGTAATTGACATAACCCCATCCATAAATAAAGCTCTGACGAATGACGTAATTGGCTGCATTGTAGAGGTTTTTGGACTTGAAAGCTAGTTCGTCTATTTGGGCGAAACGGTGTTCCGTTGATTTAATGATGTGCCTCTCTGTTAGTTGCATTTGAGAGTTGCGTTTTTTGGGCTATGCGTATTCCTTGTTCAACACTCACAACAATATAATACCATTATTGTTTATAATTGCTTATAAACTCAATGAAGTTTTACAATACTTGGTTCAAACCTTCAATCAGAGTTAAAAAAACTCGGTTTCTGAGAGTCGCAGCGCCTAGCCTCGTGTTAAATTAAGTGCGCGCCGCCAGCGGTTTGAGCCAAACACAGTCAGATCGCATCAGAAGCGAGTACAATGGCTTTGTGTTTGAAAAAGAAATAAGATCGTTCGGTGCCAACTACCGGACTCGACAAACCATGATTTGCCGGGGCGCAGAACACAAAACATCGGTCAATATTTAGAAAAGCTGGTTTACAGGTGAAACGAAGGTCTTTGCTATTGGGGGCAGCCACCCTAACTTTAAGTCAATTGGCGGCAGGGTGCGACTCGAAACCCACTCTGAAAATTCGATCGCTCAAAAACGGTATTCCGGCGCAAATTGTCAGCAAATTCAGCCGCGATTCACAACCGTCTCCGCTTTTGCAGGTAACGCAAGAAGCCCAGTTAAAAGAATTATTTGCTTTGTTGCAACAGTGGAAACGGACACCCTCAGCCAAAAATCAAGCTGATTTGGTGATGTTGGGAGATTATTGGCTGACTTTGGCGATTCGGCAAAAATTGATTAAGCCGATCGATCCTGCTAAACTTGCTAATTGGTCGCAATTGCCCGAAAGATGGCAAAAACTCGTCCGGCGCAACGATGACGGCCAATTAGACGCTAAAGGTAAAGTTTGGGCTGCACCTTACCGCTGGGGAAGTACGGTAATTGCCTATCGCACCGACAAATTTAAGGATTTGGGGTGGACTCCGAAAGATTGGAGTGACTTGTGGCGAGTCGAATTGCGCGATCGAATTTCGCTACCGGATAGTGCAAGAGAAGTGATAGGTTTAACATTAAAAAAACTCGGAAAATCTTACAATACCCAGCAATTAGATAAAGTTCCCAACCTCAAACAAGAACTCGCAAAGCTGCACGCTCAAGCTAAATTTTACAGTTCTGACGCTTACCTGCAACCGTTAATTTTAGGCGATACTTGGTTAGCCGTAGGTTCTTCTGGCGACGTGCTGCCGCTGTTGCAAACTCAAAGCGATATAGCCGTAGTAATTCCTGCTTCTGGAACTGCACTTTGGACAGATTTGTGGGTACAACCCGCGTCAGGAAAGCCAGTTTCGTTAGTGGAAAAATGGATTAATTTTTGCTTGCAGCCTCAGATTGCGCCTCAATTATCCTTGCTGGCTAAGGCTAGTTCGCCGATAATTGTCGGCATGAAACCCGAGGATTTGCCTGCGGATATTCGCACTAATCCGGTGTTGCTGCCGGATGCTAAGATTCTTGCTGCGAGCGACTTTCTGCTGCCTTTCGGGGACGCGGGCATTGCCCAATATCGATCGCTCTGGCAAGAAACTAGGCAAGTAGTGAAAGGCTAAAATTTCACTACGTTTTGAGGTACCTAGTTGCGATTCAGCGCTCTTTAATCTATTAAAGAGCGGGGAGAATCACAGTTTTGCATTTATAGTGCTTTCCCCGCTCGCGTGTTGTAAAATACGCGAGTTCTTAAGCTCGCACTCAAAGAAAAAATGCTTATTGCAAAAAGGAGATGCTTCCAAAGAGTGCTGAAGCGCAACAACGTACCTTAGCAAAATAAAAAAATAGCACGGGTTGAAGTGTTGTTATTTTAATTTTAATAACAATCGTAATTATAAATCACTTGAGAAAAATCTAATTTTTCTAAGTCCTCAGCACGAATCAAAAAGTTACCTACTCCATCATCACCCCAACAAATTTCATTATCACTAATCATGTGTAAGAGTACAACTTTATGGTCTTGGTATTGCGGACTATACTCACGAGGATCAGTTTGCGTAAAGTAGCCGTATCCCCCTATTTTATGGTCAATCTCGTATAAATTAGCATAATACCAATCATTTAATTTGTAATCATCTGCATCCATTACATCAAAGAATTGTTTAAGCTTTTGTTGTCCAAGAAAATTATTAATTTGATAGTCTTCTCGGCAAACCCACTCATTGTCAGGACTAAACTGTAAAGCCAAACATTCTTGCGGATTATTCACGTATTTATAGTTTAAAGGTAAAAATCCCTTAACTTCTTGATTCAACAAAAAAGCAAAATCTGTTTGATAATTATTTGTGTCAATTTCGGGAAAATACAATATTTTAAAATCTTTTTGGTTGTCCAAATTGTCTAAATCCATGCCATAAAAATCTGTGCCACCGATATAAAACTGCAAAATTCCTTTTTTGGGGAAAGGTGCTAAATCTGGCACTTGGGCAAAGATTTCCTCAAAATTGAGTTGTGCCAAAATGTGCATATATTTTCCATCACTATCTTTGGGAAAATCGTAACCTTTGGGCAAGTAAGGCACTCCGCCAAATTTGCTTGACCAGAAATCAGTAGCCTTTCGTTCGTAAGTGATTTTAATAACAGGCTGTTCTGAACTTTCAATTTCTTGGCGAAAAGGTTCTAATTCACCCGGAAGTTCAAGGGTTGTTTTCATTGTTTTTCACCGAATAACAAAAGATATTGTATTAGCTAAAATGCAGGTGCGTCAGCTCTTGATTTATCGATTATCCCGAAAACAAATCGCTGCTGACGCACCCTACTAAAAGCCCTTCAGTTTGCCTCGGAGACCGGGATTTGAGAGAGATTCTAAGTCTATTTTACAGCTTTGTCGATCGCCCTTACACGCATAAACCGCTAAAGCCGTCCCCTGACGATTGCAAACTCGCAGGTTGTAACCGTATTCGTTCGACGCAGCGCCGAAGCGGTTGACAAACTGATAGCGCTCCATATAATCTAGTAAACTCCACAGTTGGCGGTTGACGATGATGATCACCCAAGTGTTGGTGCGATCGACAAACCAGCGATCGAGCAATTTGCCACCAAACTGTTTTTGAGCCAACCACAGACTCGGCGTGCTCTTTTCGGTTTGCGAAAGCGGTGGCGATGGAAAATTGGCAGCATCGCCAGTCGGGCAAACCGGCTGCTGGGATAATGCCACAGATTGTCCCCACAGCAAGGTTGTGATGCAGCTAAAACTGGCAATCGACCACAAAAATAAAGTTTTTGTCAAAATGCTGTGCCGGGGGCGGAAAACTTGATTTTTGCGATGATTTTTGTGGTAATTCATAAATTTACCGAGGTCGATTTTTTACAAAAGTTATTTGTTCGTTTCTAGTCCTCTCAAGTCGGTTTGTAGTCAGGAATGCGAGTTTTGTGGGATTTTTTGCGGACTGAAGTCCACACTACGAACCTGGGATTTTGCGGACTGAAGTCCGCACTACGAACCTGGGATTTTTGCGGACTGAAGTCCGCACTACGAACCTGGGATTTTTGCGGACTGAAGTCCGCACTACGAACCTGCAAAAAAGTTAAAATTCCGATCGCCTAAATAAGGAAGCGGGCAGAAAAGCAGTAAATGTTGAACCGCTATTTAACTCGCTGCTAACTTCAATATCGCCGCCCATCATCTGACAAAAACGCTGGCTGATTGTCAGTCCCAAACCTGTACCGCCGTACTTGCGAGTAGTTGAATTGTCGGCTTGGGTGAAAGGTTGGAACAGTCGCTGTTGCTGCTCTTGTGTCATGCCGATTCCCGTGTCATTGACTCGAAACACTAAAAATTCTGCATCCAAAATTAACAGTTGAGCAACTTGCGGTTGATATTTATTTTTTAACTCGTCGCTGGTAATTCTTTCGACAGTAAGTACGATCGCCCCATCGGATGAAAATTTAGCTGCGTTGCTGAGCAAATTCAGCATTACTTGCCGCACTTTCATCAAATCGCCGTGCATGGCGCCAATATTCTCGGCACTCAATACTTGCAAGGTATTGCCGTTTTTCTCCATTAACGGTTTGACAGTTGTCGCCACCTCGTCGATCAAGCCGCCGACATCGAAGCTTTCGAGATAAATCTCCATCTTGTCAGCTTCTATTTTGGAAATGTCTAGAATGTCGTCAATCAGTCGCAGCAAGTGTTTCCCAGCAGTCCGAATTTTGTCTAAATCCGAAACTACTTCTAAATTGCCCAACTCCTCGGCATCTTCCACCAGCATATCGCTGTAGCCGATAATCGCGTTCAGGGGAGTCCGCAACTCGTGACTCATGTTTGCCAAAAAAGCACTCTTGGCGCGATTGGCGATTTCTGCCGCTTCTTTTGCCAATTGCCACGCTTCCTCGGCGTTTTTCCGTTCCGTGATATCCCGCAGTGTCGCTACCACGGCTTCCACGCTGCCGTCTGTGGCACACACCGGGCTGAGAATGTATTCGTAGTCGCGGGTTCCCGAGGTTGCGGTGGGGATCGTTACTTCGCCTTTGCTTGGCTCGGCTGTGGCAAATACGCTGCTGCATTCGTCCTCAACTCGCTGTAAAATTTTAGGCGACCAACCTAATTCGCGCCAGGTTTTGCCGATCGCGTCTCTGGCGTTCATGCCGCAGGCTTGGGCTGCGGTGCGGCTGATATAAGTATACTTTCCTGACCGATCGACTAGAAAGATCAGGTCGAGGGAAGCGCCGAGAATGCCGTCAACTGTTCTGGCGTGTCGGGCTACTTGAGCCGTCATTTGTCTGACTGTGATGGCGCCGCGGACTTTTGCAGCGAGTTCAAACTGCAAAATTTCGTTGGCTTGTTTGAGGAATAGGGTGCGCTCTTCGACTTGTTTTTCTAATTCTGCTTTGGCTTTTTCTAGGGTGAGTTCGGCTTGTTTGCGATCGCTCACATCTGTAGAAATTGTACCGACTGCATAAGCTTTCCCTGTGGAGTTGCAAAGGGGAAATTTGAGAGAAATATAAGTGTGCGGCCCGTCGTCTTGAGGTATGACTTCTTCAATACTTAGGGGCGAGCAGGTGGCGATCGCTTTCAGGTCGTTTTCTTCCCTGGCTGCTGCTTTGTCTTCGGGAAAAATATCGCTGTCGGTTTTACCGGTGATTTGCTCTTTTTCCAAGTGGAACAACTTGTCAAAATGGCGGTTAGTGAGCAGGTATTTTCCCTCAACATCTTTGATGTAAATAATCGCTGTTGAGTTGTCTAAAATCGCTTGCAGCAGTGCTTCGCTCTTGTGCAGGGCTTTTTGAACCTTTTGGCGTTCGAGTATTTCTCGCTCCAATTCCAAGTTGACGCGATTTAAGTCTTGCCAAGCTTCTTGGACTTGAGTTAGGGCGATCGCGCTTTTGTCTAATCCTGTATTTGGTTGCCGCCGCTGTTGTGACAGGCAGTTTGCGGGCAATTGTAGGGTTTCCACAGTTACCGGGATGGGCAAATTGAATATCGGGCGATCGCCCGCAAATATTTTATATTTAAAATCCAGCGATAATCGATTGTCTAAAATCGGTTTTTTGGCGAACAAGCCGGGGAATTCGCCCACATTTAAATTGTCAGATGAATTTTCAGCAGTGCGATCGAGCTTCTGAGATTGCTGCGGCGGTTCGGCGGTAGAATTAGACGGTGCGTTCGCGTCTGCTGTCGGTAAATCTGAGTTAACGGCTTGGCGATTCCGGCGGACTACCGCAACAGCCAAAGCGACGGGAACTGCTGCTGAAAATAGTGCCAGCAGCAGCCAACTGTCAAGCCACCAGCTTTCGATCGAAGTTTTGGGGATGCCCCGCACTAAAATTGCTGCGGGCTTTCCAGCCAAATTTTCCAGGGATTTAGCAGCTACTGCATCAGTTTGACTGCTGCTTGGTAGATATCCAATCGCGGGCTTGCCGGCCGCGGCGAGTGCAGATTGTAGCAGCGATGTGTCTGGGTTCAGCACATCGGGTAATCGTTGGTTTGTGGTGGCTGTTTCCCAACTGGCCAGCCCAAATTTGCCGTCTGGAAGCGGTGCGTACACAGCGCCGTACCCGCCGTGTAACTTGACGGTTTCGCGGATAGTAACTTCCGGCCTTTGGCTCAGAATTTTTCCTAATATTAAGACAGCAATCACTGTCTGATTTTTGGGATCTTTTACCGGAATTGCTGCATAGCGGACGATAACCGGACGATCGCCGATTCCCGAAGGCACAGATAGGAATTGTTTGTCAATTTCCGATTTAGCAATAATTTCGCTGGCAGTTATTGGCTCTTTCCCCGCGAATACTCGATCGACTATTGTTTGCAGGTTAAAACTTTTTCCCTTGTGATTGGGATTGATATTTACCAAGATTTCCCTGTTTTTTCCAACTAATGCAGCGCTGTCAATTTCCCCTATTTTTATTCGATTTTCTAGTATTTGCTTAACTGAGTTTCGCAATTTTAATATATTTTTACCGCTGTTTGAATTTAACGCTATTTCGGCGATTTTTTTGCTGTCAGAAGACTTTTGCAAACGCTCGGCGGCGCGAGCTAGCGGGACATTGTAGTTAGTTTCGCTCTGACTCAGTTCTGATTTAGCTTGATTTTGCAGTTGGTGGCTGGCCACTGCCGATGTTAGCCAAAATGCTGCTCCCGCTAGTCCTGCTGGCAAGATTGTTTGTAAAGCTAGCAGTCCAATTAGCTGGTTTTTGGTGACAGACAAGTTGTAGGTACACGAGCCTAAAGCTGCTTTAAATCTTGGGGAAGTCCCAACTAAAGTTGGCTCCAGACAATTTGGCTGGCTATCGTTTAACTGAGTTTGAGCCATAGTGGTAGATGCTGAATCGGTTGTAGATGACAGGCGACCCATTTTTCGATTTTCGATTTTTGATTTTCGACTGAGTTCGATTTTCGATTCGATCGAAATTATACTGCATTCCGAGCGTCTCGATCTCTGTTAACCAGAACGCTGCGGTTATCAAAATCTGATGCCGGTGCGCGCCTAAACGAGATTAAATCGAGTCTCGATCTTAGATTTTTTGATCTTATCTAAAATCCATTGTTTGCTTTAACAAAACCAAACACATCAATAAAATTACAGGTATTTCTCGCAACTCTTCCATATTTTGCTGCGGGCATGACTTACATAGAACTTAATTATTTCATTCACCTTCGATCGCCTCAATCTACCTTTTGGCTGCTTCAAATCAATCCCACAACCGCCGCCCTGGTTTGCCGCCCAGTCGCTGATGAGTATCTTTGAGCAGGGTGGGGATGTCTAACTCTTCGGGACACTTGGGCAAACATTCTCCACAATCGGTGCAGCGGTTGCCTTTGTTACCGGGAAACCAATGTCCGGCATTTTCAAACATGGCGTAGCGGTATTTGCCAAAGTCTGTCATATCGCAGCCGACGGCGAGATTCCGCAGCCGCAATACTTCGGGAATGTTGATGTTTTCTGGGCACGGCAAACAAGCATGGCACTGACTGCATTTGTCGGTTGCCAAACGCTCTGCCATCGCTGATTCTATCGAACCGAAGGCAGCGATTTCGGCGCAGGTGAGGGGAAAGTCGCGATCGGCATATTCCAGAGGTTGCTGTAATTCGATCGGGTTTGCAGCCCCCACACTCAGAGTCCCAATCCTAGTATCGCTCAGTAAAAACCGATAGTTCAGCTCTAAAGGCGAGAAAGGCGAGCACAATTGTGCCAGAGTGGACGGCGGCGTGTAGAGTTGCCCTCCTTTGTCTGCCGGGGAAATAATGAAAACGCCCAAATCTTTGTCTTTGGCGAGTTGAATTGCCGGGGCGTTGCGCTGAAAAAAATAGTAATAATGGAGGTTGACAAATTCAAACAAATCAGTTTCAATCGCAGCCAAAATCAGCTCCAAAGGCCCGTGAGTGGAAAAGCCCACGTGGCGAATGCGGCCGTCAGCCACAGCTTTAGCTACAGATGACATACAGCCTGCGGGCGATCGCACGATCGCCAAATGTTCCCAAGTATTCAAACCGTGAATTGCCAGACAGTCGATATAATCTAAATTCAGGCGTTTCAGAGATGAATCGATGCAGCGTTCCGTTGCTGCTGCATCCTCCGTTGGGGGTATTTTCGTAGTAATGTGGAGGCGCGATCGATCGACAGACAAACCAGATTTTAGCGCCGCGCCGAGATATTCCTCGCTGCAACCGTAACCCGCAGCAGTTTCTAAGTGATTGATACCCAGAGACACCGCCTGCCGCACAGTCTGACAGGCAATTTCCTCAGAAGCCAAATAACGCATGGTTCCTAAGGAAAATACAGACAAGTGCAACTTTGTTTTGCCAAACCGTCGATAGCGCATACAGGTTACGAAGTTTCGCCTTGGCCCAAGCCACTTCTTTTGATCAAATCCTCCGGGCGCAGGTTTGAGATAAATTCTCGGAAGGCTCGGCGTTCGGCTTCATCAGCATCTCGATCGACCGGTATCGAAGCATCCGCGACGACTTCTTCCATCACCCAGATGGGGCTGTTCGTTCGCAGGGCCAGGGCGATCGCGTCGCTGGGGCGGGCATCGATCTCTTTTTTAACTTCACCCTGACGGACGATCAGCACGGCATAGAACGTGTTATCTTGCAGCGAGTGAATAACTATGCGCTCCAAGGTAAGATTCCAGGCCTCTAAGAAATTGACCATCAAATCGTGAGTTAAAGGTCGAGGAGGCTTGTGGCCTTCCAGGGCGCTAATGATCGCCTTTGCCTGCTCCTGACCGATATAAATAGGCAAAGCGCGCCGCTCAGTAGCGTCTCTCAATAAGACAATAGGACTGCGCGTGGCTGCATCTAAGGCAATTCCAGCGACTTTCATTTCAATCATTCGATCGGCCTCATAGAATTAAGAAACCGTAAGGCGGTGGAGAACTTGGGCATAGAGATAACCTGAATCCAGTATTACAAAAATTGTCTAGGTTTTTTGGAACTATTCGTCGATCGCGTTGTGGCATCCTCAGCATTGGAGATTTTCGATCGAGCCTGCAACACGGCTGTGCAGGAAAGCTGGCCTGTGAGTCGATCGGCAATTTGAGATTAGCTGCTATAGACTCTACAGCAGGGGGGAAAGCTGGCGTATCAGTTTTTTTAATCTCAAATGGAAAAGTGGAAAAATCGAAAATCCTGTGGCTGGCGGGGAGACGGCGATCGCAAAATCTCCTGAGCCTGCTTTCGGTCGGCCGTTGGATTTCATTCTGTTGACACTTGACAGAATGACGGGCACCTCTACCTGGAACCAAGAGGATTTGAGCAATCAATAGCCTGCTTTGAATTTCTCCTTACAAGGGATGCGCTTTCAACCAATTCTTTCAGGTAAATAATCTCTCGAATACAGGAAAATACTTATGTTTACGGGACTAATTCAATCTCTAGGAAAACTCAAGCCGCTAGGCAACGATTACTTCCAAATTTCCTGCACCTCAAGCAACTCCTACCAGATTTTACAAGATTTAGCCGTAGGGGACAGCGTAGCAGTAGATGGAGTGTGTTTGACAGTAGTAGAAGTTCTGCCGCAAGGTTTTGTTGCCGTCGCTTCGCCAGAAACCTTGCGCCGCACGACTTTGGGAGCAGTCCCCGATGCGTGGGTAAACTTAGAAACCTCCCTGCGCGCCGGCAGCAAATTGGGCGGACATTTTGTGACGGGACACGTAGATGCGATCGGCGCTTTAGCAACATCAACCCAAACCGCCAACGCTTGGGAAATGACGTTTGCTGCCCCACCAGCAGCCCATTCAGCATGGCAGCGTCAAGTTGCACCATTCATCGTTTCCAAAGGCAGCATCGCCGTCAACGGCATCAGCCTCACGGTAGCCGATTGTGATGCAGACGGAACTTGGTTTGCTATAGCCGTAATTCCCCACAGTTTTTCTGAGACAAATCTCAGTTATTTACAGCCAGGAAGCTTGGTCAATTTAGAAGCAGATATCCTCGGCAAATACGTAGCAAAATTTATCCGCAGTGGCTCAAAACACCATTCCGAACCATGGGAAGAAACACCTGCCAACAGTTTAGGAACAATTACACCTGAATTCTTAGCTGAACACGGATTTATGTAATCACAAATTGGTTTGTAGTAAGGACTTCAGTCCTCTTTTTTCTGAAAGTTTTTTCGCTCGTTGGGACTTGATTCCTCTGTTTTTTGCGGACTAAAGTCCTCACTACGAACCTGTACAAAGTTGGTTCGCTCGTTGGGACTTGATTCCTCGGTTTTTTGCGGACTAAAGTCCTCACTACGAACTTGTACAAAGTTGGTTCGCTGGTTGGGACTTGATTCCTCTGTTTTTTGCGGACTAAAGTCCTCACTACGAACCTGCCCCAATTTTTTTGGTAGTGAGGACTTCCGTCCTCTGTTTTTTTGCGGACTAAAGTCCTCACTACGAACCTGATAACGCTTGTTTTAAGGAAGCTCGTCTAATTTCTCAACAAAAACGTTTTTCTCCCAAAACAATCCCGCCGCAATTCCCGCCTGAGAAACTAAAAATAATGCTGCAATTAATAGCTTTTGAATCCCCGCTGTGTGGAAAAATGGATAAGTTAGCAAATTTAAATAAAATGACGGATGTTGCATTTTCCCCTGAGTCCCGCTTTTCGAGATAATTTGCCCAAACAAAAACGCTCCTCTGCCGTAATTGAATTGTTGCTGCCAAAACTTCCGCAGAGTTAGTGCGTGGGAGTGATAAACTGTAACTTCCGGAGCGTAGATGGCGCGCCCCCCGGAATTGAGCCAGCGAAAACAAAATTCGCGGTCTTCTCCAGCCGCTAGAGCAAAAGTTGTGTCAAAGCCGCCGATTTTTTGGAAAGCCTCAGCAGGTAGGGCAAAATTGTTAGAAGTGAAAAATTGCGCGCGATCGCCAATCGCATTGTAATAACTGTAAAGATAATCGATCAGTTGCTGGCTTGCCGTAGAATAAATGTTATCCGGCAGCGCGTTGAGAGTTCGACCTCCGATTAAGCAGTCTGGTGTTTCCACAAATCGCTTTTCCAGATTTTGCAGCCAATCTGCCACCACAGTGCAGTCATCGTCAGCAAATACTAAAAATTTGCCGACTGCTGCTGAAGATCCAGTATTTCGCGCCGTTGCAGGGCCGGAGTTTGGTTGTGTTAGAAGTGTGAGATTTAACTGATTTTGAAAAGGGAATATTGCAGTTTCTACTGATATTTCGGTGCTGTCGTTGACGACAATGACTTGAAATCGATCGCGCGGATATTCTAGTTCCACAAACGACTGAAGACACGCTGCTAATTTTTCGGGGCGATTGTAAGTCGGGACAATAATTGAAAATACTGTTTTAGCTTTGTTCATTATAGAATGAAGTTCGTCAAACGAACAATATAGGGGATGTAACTGATTTCATTATATCTCTTGCAAAATTCCTTTCAATTAAATTTGGGAACTGTTCTCCTGTCCATTCCTAGCTATTTTGACAGGATGTCTGTAGCATTTCTCAAAAAAATGAGGTGTTGAGCAATCATATCAATTTTGGTTCGCTCGGCATGATTTAACCGCTGCTAACGGAATTGAGATGATTGGTTAATCTAAAATAGAGATTTTGCAAAAGTCTTTTTAATTAAATTTTGGAACAGGCAAGATGCCTGTTCCACCTAAGGAATGAAAATTTTATAACTTGCACAAGTTTGTGGGGTGTCCAGTCTTTTTAATTAATTTTTTTAACAGGCATCTTGCCTGTCCCAAATTTGTTGTGGAACAGGCATCTTGCCTGTCCCAAATTTATTGTGGAACAGGCATCTTGCCTGTGCCAAATTTATTGTGGAACAGGCATCTTGCCTGTGCCTAGCTATTTTGGCAATAAATCTAATCTTATATCTAAAATCAAAACCTAAACCTGTACATCACTTTTCTGACAAAGGCTATAGTTTAGGTGGGAAGTGCTATTTTAATTTTTTAAGCGATACAGCACTGACTCAGTATGAAAATCTTTGCCGAAAACTGGTTGCAGCGGGCCCTCGGGACTTGTCAGCCAAGATAATGCTTGTTTGGTATAGTAGTCTGTTTCAGTCAGGGGCCCGAATCCTACGGTACTAATTTTTTGCTTTTTGAGGTTGTCAATCCATGCAGAAAGTCGATCGGCTCTAAACGGCACATATAAAACTTGTCTGTCTAAATTTTTCCCGTAAAACAGGTAGCTGCGGGAACTCAAACTGAAGCCGATTCTTTCATTTGGTGCTGTATGGCGATCGATATATTCGTAAATGTTGCGATAGAGTTCGGCGCGAGCAAGATCCCGCTTTTCCCTCGCCACCCAACTCGCACTTACCATCAATACTATGCAGATACAGACGATCGCGATTTTGCTCGACTTTTTCAGGCGCGCCAGGGAATTCTTCAACCGCATCAAGCTAAGATTGTGCTGGAACCAAATCCCAGCCAGCACCAGCAATCCAATATAAATTAACGGATATATCCCTAAATACTGCCAACTGGGAGCTAATATTTTTGTTGTTTGACTGAGGGCTGCACCGAAATTAGATTTAAAGGTGTCAATTAACCCGCTCCCCCAAATAATACTGGTGCCGCTAAAAGAAGCCTTTTTAATGATGTCAAAAATTGTGCTGCTGACAATTCCTGAAATGCTGCTAATTAAAACAACTGCTACTACAACTTGATTGGCAGTTTTTAACTTGGTTGCTGTAGCTGCGGCGGCGACGCCCAACAAGTTTAAAAAGGGAAATCCGTATCTGAGATTGAAACCGAGTAAAGGGCTGATTTGACCGATCGACTCTCCGCCCGTACCTGAGGTGTAAGGTGTAACGAGATACAGAATTCCTGTCCCCGCCAGCAGTACCAAAAGTATGATATTATTTTGCTTGCTAATTTTGGTTTTACCTTGGAATACAGCCACAGGTGCTGCTAAGGCCTGAAGCGCGATCGCTATAAATGGCAGTTGCAATCTTACGATAATTTGCCAGCCGAGAGTTTGCCAGTGAGCAAGATTCCTAGGATTGAATTGAGCAGCTAAAGTGCTTTGCCAAATCCTGAAAGACGGCGCAACTGGCGGCGCTGGTATGGTAGGTGTTGGCTGCTGTACTGGAGGTGTTGGTGCTGGTACTGGAGGTATTGGAGATGGTATCGGAGATGGTAAGGGTACGGGCTGTAAGGGAACTTTAATCTCGCGGCTATCTCCAACAGGATAGTTGACGTGCAGCAGGTTTCTGGTGTACCAAAAACCTCCTAAAAGCAAGCAGCAAGCTATGCCGCCCAGCAAGACTGGTTTGAGGTGCCGAATGCGGAAATTGCCGGATGCGCGCAAAAAGTTGTTTGAGGTGCGAAGGATAGCGGTAAGCTGTTGTCGGTGGCGCGCCCTAGGTACAGAGGCTGTGGGTAAGTTTTGATTGGTTGCGGCGTAATTTTGCTCGCGAATCGCGAATCTTTGAATTTCTAAGATTGCTAATCCTCCTACAAGTGAGGCTGCATAGATTAATCCGGTGATTTTAATTCCGGCTAGCATTCCTACTGTTGCCAAAAATAAGGATAGTTCCGAGGTGGCTCTGCTGCTACAATAGGACAAACCGAAATACAAACTCGCGGTAAATACGGCAGCTAGCGGTAAGTCTGGGTGAATGGTGTTAACTTGGTTGAGCACCATCGGTACTGTCAATACTAAAGATGATGCTGCCATAGCGTGAATTCGGCTGGCTCCAAATTTTACGCTCAGTAGATAGACGGCAATTCCTTCAATTACCCAGGCAATTAGCAGGGGAAAAGCTGCGACAAAATCTTCTCGGAAGGGGAGGATGCACAAGGCAGATAAAACGTGCCAGTTGTAGGGATATACTCTGGCTTGCTCTTGTTCAAAAATCCAATCTCCGGCGGCATCTAGTAGTGTAAATGAGTGGGTTTGATACCAGCGGGCGATCGCCGGCAGGTGAAACCACAATGAGTCATAATTGGTTGTGGGCTTGGTGGTGAGAGTGTCCCACAACACAAATCCTGCAAAAGCTGCGCTACCGACAATCAGGAGTTCCCACGGGCTCAGAGGTTGCTTGAGTTGGGGCACCTGCCAGTGCCGGAAGCTAAAAGCTCGGTTTTTTTGGGCAAAAGTCGGGATTGTGCCGATCGCAAAAATTACAATTTCTGCTATAATTAACTCAGGTAGATTTAGGCGCTCTACACTTCCTAAAATCAGTCCCGTACAAACTTGTACTGTGCTCCATCCCGTGAGAATTACCAGAAGAAAATGGGGCAAGGAACAGTTACTGTTTTCCTGATGATTCTCGAAGGCAAGAGACAAGCTTAATGGGAGTGGCCCGACGAGAACAATCAGAAATAAAATTAATTCCCACCAATGCTGCACTATTAACATAGGCTGCAAGTTACCAATTGTTATTTATTATTTTTCCACATTACCATGCTCTTGCTGGTAAACATTCCGAACTGATGTCCTGTCGAGTAACCGCAATAAAATTAGATCGCACGTGCGGAAGGGAGTCCGAAGAGATCCGTTTTTGTTATGGTAATCGACAGCACATGATATGACGGCTGGCATTCCTCACTTTTACTGGCAATTGGAGCCTGCTACAAACTTAGTCGATCGCGATCGTTGTGGGAGCAATCCCAATTGTTATCTGCTAGCTTGCTTCTGAGTTTTAGGTTTGACAGCTTCGGGAGCTTTGATCTTAGAAATATCAGGTTTTAGCAGCTCTGGGAATGGTGGCTGAAGGTTGTGCACTTCGATGTCCATTCCCAGCGGCAGAGGTGGAAGCTGGGGCAGATCGTTTTCTAAATCTTTGAGTCCCCTAGCACTTTGTGTTTCCACGATTTTCGGAATTTGGGGTATTTTGGCGGTTTCCAAAGAACCGATCATTTTCGCCATGGCGAATTCTAGCTGAGAACCTGGGTCGATCGCCACCCAACCCTGGTCAGTCATTTGCCGGATCTCGAAGTGCAGGTGAGGCCCTGTAGACATTCCGGTACTGCCGACGCGCCCGATCGTATCTCCTTGTTTCACCCATTCTCCGGGTTTGACAAACAGTTCCGAAAGGTGTCCGTAGAGAGTTTCTTGAGACTTTTTGCTGTGGTTGAGCACCACCGTTAAACCGTAACCTCCCAACCAATCGGCGATCGCCACTTGACCAGCATAAGCCGCCAGTACGGGGGTTCCCATCGGGGCCCCCAAGTCGGTGCCGGTGTGAAACCTGCCATCGCCACTGAGCGGATGAGTCCGCCATCCAAATGCCGAAGTAATTTCTGCTGCGATAGATAGCGGAAACAGCAGGCTGGTGTTGCCATTTCCGGGCATTCCTAAAGGACGGGGCGTCAGATTGTAGTAAGCAAAGCCTGTATTGCTGCCGCTCGTGACACTAATCGCACCGACTTGCACGGGCCCGAGTCCCATGCTGGGCGCTGGTTCGCCGCCGTAAGATGCAGGGTTAGTGGAGTATCCAGCGCCTGCGGAGTATCCGCCCTCTGCCGAGTATCCAGCGCCTGCGGAGTATCCGCCCTCTGCCGAGTAGGCTGGGGGTGCCGAGTATCCGCCGTCTGCCGAGTAGGCTGGAGGTGCATAAGCTGATTCCGGCTGGTTTGAACCACCCCAAATCTGGTTGCTGATGGGTGGGACGGCTTGACCGACTTTGCCGGCGACACGATCGCTATTATTTCCGGCAACAGTTCCCGGAATAGTGTTCGGCAGGCTTCCTCGATAGTTCCCGGGCTGGCTGGCTGGCTGATTTCGAGGCGGAGGGGGTGCGATATAGGAGCTGCCCGCGAGCGGCGTTTCCGGGCTGTAGCTGGGTTCTGTGGCGATCGGGGTTTCCGGGCTGTAGCTACCAGGATTTGCTTCTGCTGTCACTGGTTCGGAAACAGCAGCAGGCCCGCACAATCCGCCAACTCCTTGTCCTGATGAGAGGGAACCTTCGCAGCCGGTCGATCGTTCTGCAAACTCGATGGTTGTCGGGGCTTCGTAGCCGCTGTTCGCGCCAGCGCTGTAGTCTGTGGTGTCGGTTTCGGCGCGGGCTTCTGGGTTAATTGGCGCTTCAAAAGGAGGTTCCTGGGCTGTCGCTTCTGGGAGGGGAATCAGTGCGGGTTCTGGCAGATAAAATTGGGCCGGGGGTGTTTCGGTGACGTAATCTGACGCTCGGCTGGGAACTTCTGCTTGCGGTTCAGGGTCTGGTTGTGGCTCTAATTGGCTGGCTGCGGGCTCCGGGGGCGCGAGAGGAGCTTCAAATAGCGGCTGGAGCTCTGCTGCGCCGGGGACGGCTTGTTCTGCTGGCGGTGTTTCGGTTTGGGCCCAAACTATGCCTTTGCTGAGCAGTCCCAGACTGGCAAGGCAACCCAGTCCCACCAGCAGTGAGCGTTCGGACAAAAGGCGCGATCGGGTTTGGGCGCCTGTGGAGTGTTTTTTTTGCTGTTTGGTGTTCAAAGGGGTTGTTATTTGCTTGTCTGGAAAGGGTTTCACTATTTTTTTTCCCAACTCAACAGGAGGCGCAAGGAGATCGAATTCATTCGGTTTGAGATTTGAGACGGAGGCTACCGCGAGCGTTGAACGGTTTCAGATTTGAGAGTAGCGTCCGCACCAGATGGATCTGGCAGCAGGAACCTCGGTCTCAAGTTTTGGGCTGCGATCGACAGGGGTCGTCGGGCTTGTATCTGTTTTTGGCGGTCTGGATCGAATCTATGGCAATCTTTCTCTATATACAGACTTAACTGATTTTACCGGGCTTGAGGCAATTTTTTTGCCGTGGAACCAGCTCGCATTTTGTTGTGTCGAGTCGCCATCTATACCCTAGTTTTTGCGAGGTGCGATCGCACCGATCGGCTGCGCCTGTGAGGGCCACACTGATAATAGCGCTTTGGTGTTCGTGTCTGTTAATTAAGCAGCAGTCGATTCGCCAAATAAATGTATGTTTCAATAAACTATTCCCCAAAAAATCAAATTCTCATCCCCTCTGGCGATTTCCCTGTCTGCCCCGATCGCCTCACTCAGGTAAGAGAAAAACTAGGCAGCGTCGGCTTCGTGGGTTAAATGCCCCTAAATCCTATTTTTTTTTGATGGCATAAATCGAATATTTAAACTTGGCTGGCAAAATTGTCGATCGTTCACAATACAAGACAAGCTAATTGATGCGCTTGGAGAAGGATAAGTTTCATGACTGTAACTGGCGATCGCGCGACAAATTTTCGGAATTCTGATGGGCTCGGACAACAAAACGGTATAACTTGGCAGTGGCAAACCTCCGGAGGCTTGCCCTATCTAACTTGCAGCCTGCTTTCTCGGTGGTCTCACGGCTTTTTTACTCGGGATTTCTCGCCCTCGGGACCGATCGAACTGACGGAAGTTCTCGCACCCGGATCTGCGGTTTACCGTCTCCAACAAGTACACGGCAATGCGGTACTCAAAACCAGCGAATTGTCGCCGGTGGTTGCGGTGCCGTCCACTTCTACCCCAACCTATGCTGAGGCTGATGGTTTGGTAGCCTCGGCAGCTTTGCAGGCGCTGTGGGTGTGCTCGGCCGACTGCGTGCCGGTGCTGATTGCTGACAGCGGTACCGGACTTGTGGCCGCCGTGCACGCGGGTTGGCGCGGGACTGCTGCTAAGATATTACCAGAGGCGATCGCTCAACTTTTGGCCGTCGGCAGTCAACTAGAAAATCTGAAGATTGCTATGGGGCCGGCGATCGCTGGAGAGGTTTATCAGGTATCTGTGGAAGTGGCAGCGTCTCTGGGAGCCACGATTGCTCCCGAGAGTGCCGTTAGTGCGACAGCCGACGGCATTCTAGAGTTTTTGCACCAATTGCCAGAATCACCTCTACTGACCGATCCGGAGCCATCAAAGGTACGTCTGGATGTTCGCCTCTGCAATGCTCTGCAATTGCAACAATTGGGAATCGATCGTTCTCAAGTGGCGCTGGCTCCAGTTTGTACTTATTCTGACTCGGCTCGCTTTTTTTCCTACCGCCGCGATCGACTTAAAAAAGTCCAGTGGTCGGGAATTGTGAGCGCCAGCAGCACCGATCCCTGCTGAAGGCATTCGGCACCAGCTAAAAATTTAGACGGCAAAGGTAAAAATAAACTTCTTTGAATAAATGATTTTTGATCTGCCAATGCCGAATATCTTCTACCTTTTGCCTTCGTAAGGTTTGCTGGTTCCTGTCTCAAAACACTAAAAACTAGCAGCAAAATTTTTGGGAAAGCGGCAAGAGCCCCCGCCCCGCTTTCCTCTCTTGTTAAGATTGCCCTATAACGAGAGCGTTCAGCGGGTTATTACAATGAGTGAGCCAACTCCCTATCAACTGCTTGAAGTCGATGAAGATGCTTCCTTTGATGAAGTGCAAGAGGCGCGATCGCGCAAGGCCGAGCAGTACAGCGGTGACAAGAAACGTTTGGAATCGATCGAGGCTGCTTACGACGCCATCCTCATGGATCGACTGCGCCAGCGACAAGAAGGTAAAATTAAAGTGCCCGAACGCATCCGCTTTCCTGAGCGGCTGACTCCAGCACCCGCTAGCTTTACTCCCTCTCCTCCTGCGGGCGGCCCAGCTTGGTTGCAGCGCCTGATCGATACTCCTAGTCGATCGGACATTTTGTTGCCGGCCGGCGTCTATGCGGGATTGGGCGGACTGAGTATTTATCCGGCGGCTAATGATTCTTTACTACAGTTGACTCTGGCTCTAGGAGTCGGCTCTTGTCTTTATTTTGTTAATCGCAAGGAACAAAAATTTGGTCGGGCCGTGCTGCTGACTGTGGCTGGCTTGGTTATAGGCTTAGTGCTGGGAGGTCTTTTGGGCCCTTTGCTCAGTACGGCATTTATCACAACAGAGAAATTTATCGCTTTGTTTACGTTTTTAATTCTGTGGCTGGTCAGCGGTTTTCTGCGATAGTCATTGGTCAAGAGTCATTGGTCAAGAGTCATTGGTCAAGAGTCATTTGTCATTGGTCATTGGTGATTGGTCATTGGTGATTGGTCATTGGTGATTGGTCATTGGTCATTTGTCAAGAGTCATTGGTGATTGGTCAAGAGTCATTGGTCATCTCGCCCGCTCGCGAAGCCGAAGGGTGGTCATTGGTCATTGGTCATTGGTGATTGGTCATTGGTCAAGAGTCAGCAACTAATAACTGTGGAATCACAACCTCGGACAAATCACATCAGCTAACAATTAATAACTAATGACTGAGTAGGTTGACATAAATAAACGTCCTGAAGTGTGATTGCGAGTAACGCTGGTGATTGGTCAAGAGTCATTAGTCATCTCGCCCGAAGAGCGAAGCCGAAGGGTGGTCATTAGTCAAGAGTCATTGGTCATCTCGCCCGAAGAGCGAAGCCGAAGGGTGGTCATTGGTCAAGAGTCAGCAACTAATAACTGTGGAATCACAACCTCGGACAAATCACATCAGCTAACAATTAATAACTAATGACTGAGTAGGTTGACATAAATAAACGTCCTGAAGTGTGATTGCGAGTAACGCTTTTAGGAGCGATCTCTGATAAAAGCAATCGCAAATATTGGCATTGCTTCGTTCCTCGCAATGACAGCCAATATATATTTCCGCCTACTTAATCACAAATGACTAATGACTCTTGACTAATGACTCTTGACTAATGACTCTTGACTAATGACTCTTGACCAATGACTCTTGACCAATGACTCTTGACAAATAACTAATTTTGGCGAGATAAAATAATTTCAACTGCTTCGCTCAAATTGTTAGCAATTAAATCCGGTTGGTGGATTTCTAGTTGGGTGCGATCGCGAATTCCGCACAAAACACCAATTACCTTGACACCGTGGTTTTTTGCTGCTATAATGTCTGCCTCCGTATCCCCCACCATCCAAAGGTCAGAAGCTGGCGGCAGTTCGGCGAGAGCTTTTGCCATCAGCAGGGGCTTATCTTTGACATCGCCAGTTTTGACGTAATCGTTGGGGAGGCAATAGCGGCGGTTTTCGGGGAAAAATCCGCCTAAATGACAGCGGGTGAAGGCTTCGTCTAGTTCCCTGACGCGCCGCATAGTCATGACGGCTAAGTCTATTCCAGCGCGCTGCACCTGCTCCAAGGTTTCTACGGCGCCCGGAGCTGGTGCATCGTAAATTAGGTAGGGGAGAGTGTGGACAGTTTGACGCCGTTTTTGGGCAAATTCCACGGCCTGGGCTGCATCTAATCCTGATAAAATGCCGATTTCGGTTTCGGGAACCCGCGCGCGCTTCATGTCCCAAAACTTGGCTTTCGGTAGCTGGCAGACTGGTTGACCCTGGCGTTGAGTCTCGGCCAGACACTGCTGGTAAACTCGGTAGTAGCGATCGGACACGTCCATTATCGGGCCGTCAAAGTCGGTAATAAGTCTTAGCATTTAGCAGAGTATTTTTAAGATTTTATACAAATTATTTAATATTATATCAATTAAAGGTAACAGCTTTTTTACGAAACTTGACACAAATACCGTGAGGATGTAATGTCTATAGGAATGGTGCTAATTAAAGAAAACAGTTAAATTAAACTGTGCTAACCCTCAACTGTAGCGGTGGCAACCAATATCAGGGAATCTACAATTTAAGACGTGCTGCACAAATAGTGCCTGCCGCTACCTATTGTTAATAAATCTAAGTCTAAATCCAGGCTGTGTTTGACTGCTATTGTTCAAAAAAAGTTGTCAAATTAATATTTTGCATTTGTTGTCAAAATTAGGAAAAAACTGCTGGCAAAATCCCAAGCTTACTGTTTCCATAAATGAGCGATCGGTAACACTTGTAGGTATTCGCCCGGACAAAAATCATCTGAGAAATAGCAGTCAAACAACAACTAATCTTATCTGCTAACCTTGAGAGTGATGCTCTACAATAACAAGATGCTTCCAACATTAAGTTTAGAGAGCAGCCCGAGAAGTATTAATCTGCTTCTTAATAGGCTGTTATCCTTACGCAGGCTTGAATATTTGGTAGTCGATCGGAAACTGAAGATTCAAGAAAAATCTTTGAATGTCCAAAATTTTGCCGACCTTCCCGAGGAAGTAAGCAAAGGAAAAGATGTGCGCGAAAGTTTTCCCGAACTGATCGGACTAGAAGAAATTCTGGAAGATATTATTCAAGGACGACAGCAAGACTTTCAGTTAAACTCAATTACTAGAGTGCTCAAAAACGGAACTTATTTGTATATGAATTTGTGCATTTTTGGTGGTGATGAACTACAAAATGCAGAAACATTAATAATTTTATGCGAAGACGTGACAGGTAGGATGGCAGCTCAGCAAAACATAGTTCAGGCTGCGAACGAAAACAGTATTAAAGTCGATTATTTAGCGGCAGCCAACGATTATATTGAAAAAATTATTAACTCTCTAGGCGATGTTTTGTTAGTGACAGCAACATCGGGAAAAATCAAAAAAGTCAATCAAGCTGCTGAAAAATTATTTGGATATGCCGAATCGGAATTAATCGGGCAATCCATATCTATGATTACCGCTGATGAGGAATTGTTGCGCCAAGTCAGCCAGCTACCTCCTTCACTTAAAAACGAATCTTGGCATCAGGTAAAAGTAGTTTGTCAAACGAAAATAGGTTTAAAGCTGATTCTCGCCTTTTCCTGCTCTACTTTCGAGACTAGCATCGAAAGCAACTATGCAGACAGCGATACAACACAAGATTTTGTTTATATCGGCAGAGACATTACCGAGCAACAGCGCATAAAAAACCGTCAAAAAGCACAGTATGCTGTCACTCATATTCTATCCGAATCTAGTTCTCTAGAACTCGCGACTCCGAAAATTATCCAAGCTATTTGCGAAAGTTTTGGGTGGGACATTGGCGAACTTTGGACGCCTGTAGAGGGGGAGAAAAACACTAGATTTGGTACGGAAACAAATTGCGAAAACCAGCCTCTTTTGTGTTTGCCACTCTGCTGTCCGATCGAGGAAACTCCTTATTTGCGGCGGGTGGGAGTTTGGCCAGTAGCGAGGGAAGTGAGCGAGTTTGCTCAAAAAAACCAGAAGATTACTTTTGTGCCGGGTGTCGGTTTGCCAGGATCGGTTTGGCAGAGCGGTTGCGGGCAGTGGGTTACGGATCTGGCGGCCGATCGCGATTTTGTGCGATCGGGCTTGGCCGAGGCTGTGGGATTGCGATCGGGATTCGGTTTCCCCATTCACGCTAGCGGTCAAATTGCCGGAATAATGACTTTTTTTTCCCGGGAAGAACTGCCGCCGGATGAAGATTTGCTTCAGATGATGGCTGCTGTCGGTTCTCAATTAGGGCAGTTTATCAAGCGCAAATCCGCAGAGCAAGAATTGCAAGCAGCCGAAGCTTCTATCCGATTTTTGTACGAGCAAGAAAAACGGCAAACTGAAGAATTAGCTGGGAAAAATTTAGCCCTAGAACAAGCAAAATTAGAATTAGAAGCAGCTAACATGGAATTGCAGCGGCTGGCGGCCATGGACGGGTTGACTCAAATTCCCAACCGCCGCTGTTTTGACCAAACATTGAAGTTAGAATGGCAGTGGATGGAGCGACAGAAAAAACAACTATCTTTAATTTTGTGCGACATCGATTTTTTCAAGCTTTATAACGATTGTTACGGGCATCAAGGAGGCGACGAATGTTTAAAACAAGTAGCCGAGATTTTAGATCGCAACGCTCAGCGGGGGGGAGATTTAGCAGCTCGCTACGGTGGCGAAGAATTTGGGCTAATTTTGTCGCAGACTGATGTGAAAGCAGCAATGCGGGTTGCTGAATCAATTCGGAGGGATTTGAAAGCAGCCGCCATTGTTCATGATGGTTCCAAGGTAAATAAGTTTATCACCCTCAGCATCGGCATCGCTAATGTTGTGCCTGCTGAGGGATTATCGATTGAGTGGTTCATTAGAGAAGCCGATCGCGCGCTTTATCGAGCTAAACTAGAAGGGCGCGATCGCATAGTTTGCGCCGACTCGAAAATATAATTTCAGGGCGGGAAAGGAGTATTTTCTGATGATTGTGAGAGAAGCTAACATTGCTGACGCACCTGCAATTGCAGTGGTTAACGTAGACACTTGGCGGACAGCTTACCGAAAAATTGTACCCGCAGATTACCTCGCGAATATTTCCTATGAAAAACGAGAAAGCAATTGGCAAGAAATCCTCTCTAACGTTAAAAATACTGGGGATTTTGTCTGCGTTGCTGAGAATGACTCGGGACAAATTGTGGGTTTTGCTGCGGGTGGTTGCGAGCGCACGGGCAAATATGTTTATCAAGGAGAATTATTTGCTATCTATATTTTGGAGGCATATCAGCGTCAAGGAATCGGACGGAAACTCGTGCGAGCAGTGGCCACAAAATTAGCAGCAGCAAGTTTGAATTCCCTGATGGTTTGGGTACTGGGAGACAATTCTGCTTGCAGGTTTTATGAGTTTTTAGGAGGTAAAAAAGTGGAGGAGCAACAGACAAGGAGAGCAGGAACTGCCCTCAAAGAAATTGCCTACGGGTGGGCGGATATTGCAGTGCTGGCAAAGATTTGATCGGCAATTAAATGAGATTTGGTAGCATCGGAATTATGCAGTGCGAGGTTAAAAAGTTTTTACAGCACTATCGACGATTCAAATATATCTAATTCCGATGCTACCGGAAACGATATTACCAGAAAGAATTGGTTGAAAGCCGGAACCCTTGTAGGGAGAAATTAAAATCAGACTATTCATTACTCCAATCCTCGGACTTGCAGGTAGAGGTAGAGGTAGCTGTCCTTTCGTCAACTGTCAACTGAATGAAAGCCATCGCCAGTGACTAAAAAATACGGTTTTTAAGTTGTTTGTGCGTCTGGATAATTATTTAACCAGACTTGATATCGACGCTCAAACTTCCCCGCTTCATTTGTTCCCGTTCAATGGCCTCAAACAAAGCCCGAAAATTCCCAGCCCCAAAACCTCCAGCTTGCACTTGTTTGCCGTTAACAAAAGTAACTCGGCGCTCGATAATCTCGAAAAAGAAAGTCGGTTCCGCAAAAATTGGTTGAGTAAAGATTTGCAAGAGCATCGCAGCGGGAGTATCTTCTTGCCAATCTGCCAAAACTTCAGAAGCTGCAATGGCTTGCCAATCTGCCGGCAAATAGTTTTGCCGCTGCCGCAATTGGGAGTAATATGTGGGAGGTACAGGCAGAAAAGGCAAACCGCGCGATCGCAATTCCGCAACAACACCCACAATATCAGCAGTTTGCAAAGCCATGTGCTGAATTCCCGGCCCCCGATTGGCAGTCAAAAACTCTTGAACTTGAGAATTGGCCGATGCGGGTTCATTAATCGGGAATTGCACCCCACCATCAGCATGAACCATAACTTGGCTCCGCAAAGCCGATTTCTCAGTTTGAATGTCAAAATTTTGCTGAGGCTCAAAACCTAATATGTTTTGATACCAACTAACAGCACTTGACAAATCGCCAGATTCAACATTTAAAACTACGTGGTCGATCGTAGCAAATAGTGGCAGCTTAGGAGAAGTTGGTAGCAGTGAATTCTCCCCGATACGCTCAACCAGCCTGTGGCTTAAATCTCCCCAGCCAGCGATTTTTGCGCGCTTAAAGCAGCCTGCTGCTGTTAGTTCTTCTTGAATCGGTTGCAGGATTGTCGCGCCTGCCGCCGCCGCTCTAGCTACCGCTAATTCAATATTATTCACCCTAAAACCCACATCCGCAATCCCGGGAGGATGAGACTTCAACCAACTAGCAGCGGGACTGGCGGCCCTCAGGGGGGAAGATAATACAAAACATACATTTGCGCTACTGACAATTTCAGTGCGAGTGTGGCTGTTGCTATAACCGGCTGTTGATTGAAAGCCTAAGTGGCTGACAAACCAGTCCCTGGATACTTTAGCATCTTCTACGTAAAACTGAATGCGATCGAAATCCATAATCAATAATTGAAAATGGAAAGTGAAAAATCTAAAATTCCCAAGTTTTCAGTGGAAAACTGCCAGGGAGAGAGAGAGGAATGGATATTTTGCATTAATTTTTTGTACGCTCGCTTAATAATAACGTAAAACTGGAATATCCTCACTCCCTCTGAAGGCAGAAATACATCTGCATTTAAAGGAAACCTCGTAGGTGGCACAACTTTAATTTTGTAGCTGACCCATCGCAGCGAGGACTTATAGCCTTTGTCAAAAAGGTGAGGTACAGGTTGGGATTTTAGATTTTAGATTTTCCATTTTTGATTGGTGGGATTGAGGGATTGAGGGATTGATTGGTCAATACCTCAGATGAGAACTCGAACTGCTGCTAGAGACAAAAAATGGTTTGAGGCGCTACTAAGTAGCGCTCTCGGCGCGCGGTTAACACGCTACCTATAGGGTTGCTGCACAAATTTTCCAGCCTAAAAATGTCATAAATTTTCTAGCCCTCAGCTTCCGCTACCTACTGCTCAATGCTTTCAAAGCAGTTATCAATCGCTAAAAAAACAAATGACTTTCGGGCTGAATGTTAATCTCCATCGGCACAGCTTGCGGGTCAGACGAAAGAGCAAACATAATTGCATTTGCAGCGGTTTCAGTAGTCAGCATTTTTGACCTGTCTACCTTCAAACTCACATTATCCCAAAAGGGAGAATCGACCCCGCCAAAATAGAATAGCGTAAATTTAATCCCGTAACGTCGCAGCTCATCTGCCATGCACTTGCTGAAACCAACTACCCCAAATTTTGAAGCGCAATAAGCTGTTCCCATCGCCATCGAATGCTTGCCCAAAATCCCGATGACATTGCAGATGTGGCCGGATTTACGGTCTTTCATCACGTTAGCCGCTGCTTGAGACGTATAGAAACTGCCTTTCAAGTTCAAGTCAAGCATGGCATCTAAATCAGCAGGTTCTAACTTGTTCCACTGCTTGAGAATTCCGGCACCGGCAGCATTAACGAGAGCATCAATTCGTCCGAAATGCCCCACAGCTTTTTGCATCAGCGTCTCAACTTGTGGCAAATTGGTGATGTCTGTCGGCACGCACAACACCTCTGTTGCTGAAAGTTCGCTAGCTAAAGCATCTAATTTACTGCTGTCTCTGGCGGCAAGGACTAGAGTCGCACCCGCACCAGCAAGTTTGCGAGCCACTGCTGAACCGATGCCCCCAGTCGCACCCACCACAACCACAACTTTGTCCTGCATATCCCTTTACATTTCTTTACGTCCAGATTGTATGATAACTCAAACAGTTGGCAGTTGGCAGTTGACAGAAGAGCCCCGAGCGGAGTCGAGGGGTTGACTGTTGGCAGTTGACTGTTGGCAGTTGGCAGTTGACTGTTGACTGTTGGCAGTTGACTGTTGGCAGTTGGCAGTTGACTGTTGACTGTTGACTGTTGACTGTTGGCAGTTGGCAGTTGGCAGTTGACAGTTGACAGTTGGTAGGGGCGGTGCCCCTGTGCCCGCCCTCAGTTGACAGTTGGCAGTTGACAGTTGGCAGTTGACAGAAGAGCCCCGAGCGGAGTCGAGGGGTTGACAGTTGGCAGTTGACAGTTGGCAGTTGACAGTTGACAGAAAGAAATAGCAATGACTAATGGCTAATGACCAATGACCACCCTTCGGCTACGCGAGCGGGTAAAATGACCAATGACCACCCTTCGGCTTCGCTCTTCGGGCGAGATGACCAATCACCAATGACTTTTTGATAATTAATTTAGGGAAACTTGCCAGCCTTTTTCGGCTTTTTTTAGCTGTAGAGAAGTGCAGGATTGTAAAAATTTAGGGAACTTTCTACCGAGGTTAAACTCTTTGATTATTTGGGTAATTTGTTTGCCGTATTGTTTGTGAAATTCGCTGCCTACATTGGAGAGAAATACATAATTATCAGGAGAATTTGCGGTTAGGTCGCTAACTATTTTGACTAAAGCTTTTTCCAAGTCTTCCAAAGAATTAATATCTGTTAATGTCGGAGGTGCTTCGGGGGTTGTTTTCAGAATTTCTTTGCTAAGTATTGGCGGTTGCGGTGACAATTTAACCTCAAAAAGAGTGACATAAGTTTGAGAATTTTCTGATGGTTTGTGAAGGACAAACTCGGTCGGATATTTGAGAAAAATATCCCGGGTTTTACTGCCAATCATTTGCTCGGCAACGATTTGATTGAGAGGCAAACCGTAATTGTCCCTAAATAAGGCTGAAAGTGTAGAAAGTTTAAGCCACTGAGCTGAAGTGCGTTGTTGCTCTTTTTTGATTAATTCTTTGAGCTGAATAATTAATTTTTCAACGGGTGTAATTTCCGGTACTGTAACCAGGGAATGGGTCTCCACTTGTCCGGTTTTGCTGTTTAAAACTATGATTTTATCTATTTGCTTGCGGACTTGAAAGACTGTTAATCCGTGGGCTTGCAGGGTATTGCTGAGGTGGGTGAGGGCGCGATCGGACGAACAGACAAAAATCTCCTTGGCTGTGGGATAATGTACGAAAATCGATGCGCCGACTGTTGCCATTTTTAAGTCGGCGCTGTCTTTACCGGGGGGGACATGAATCAGTTGATAGCCGCGCTGGTGAAATTCGGCATCTTTTTTGCCCATGCTGCGCCAGTTGGCAAAAGCAACTTTGATTTGGATGGGATAGTGGCAAATTCCCTCTAGGAATTTTTCGGTTTCGACGTTGAGTTGCAAGTTTTCGACATCTAGCAGCAAGATAGCAATGCCAACAGTTAGCGAATTTGTTTGATTGGCGGTGGGAGTTGGGGGTTTTGAGGAAACAGAGTTTTGTGATGGGGGTGGTGCTGTTTGGGATAGTGCTAGCTGCTGAATTTTGGCAAATAATTTGCTGAATTGAGGTGAATTAACGAATTCAGGAACCAGGAGAATTTGGAGGTATTTTTGGGCAATCAGCAGCAGGGAATCTGTATCGCTGGCTACTTTGAAACTTTTGGTCAATTTGGCAATCAAAATTGACTGAAAATCAGGTTTCCCCCAGGCGGTTTTCCTGTATTTTTCAGCTATCCATTCGGGGTGTTGTTCCTGAATGGAAATTAGTGTTTGAGCGATATAGCGACTGATGGCGCTGAAGGCGGCAGATTCTGGAGTCGCTAGTAAGGGAGTTCGATCGGGCATGGCCCTCTACAATGCAGGATGGTGTCTCAATCTATCATAATGTTACTTTCTCGCTAGCAGCCGGACGATCGCCCGCCAAATTAAACCGGCGCCAATTAAAGCCAGCCCCGCCAGCCAAATTTGCCTCTCCACCCAGAAAGCCAGAAACAAACACGCAGCCAAACCCACCCAAGCCAACCACTGCGGGTAAAGCCTTTCGGCGCGGGAGAGTTGCAGGGCGGCTGCGTTGGTGATAGCGTAGTAGATCAAAACGCTAAAAGCACTAAACGACCAAGTGGTTTTGATATCGCCGATGAGGATTAAAAGTGCGATCGTAATTTCGACAAATACCACAGCCACATAGGGCGTAGTTCCCGCAGGATTGAGACGCGCCAAGACTCTCGGCATATCCAACCGTCGCCCCATCGCCAGCCAGACGCGCGACAAGCCTAAAATTAAGTTCAGCAAGACTCCCAGCATGGCAGTAATGGCGCCGATGGCTAGCAGTTGGGAAACTCCGGGAATCGGGAAACTGCGCGCGATGACTTCCAACGGTGCGGCAGTGCTGGCTGCGTGCAACGACAATTTATCAGTGTTCCCCGCGCCTGCGACAACTACTGCTACCGCTACGTAAAGCACCATTGTCAGGACTAAAGTGAAAATTATGGCTTTCGGAATGGTTTGTTGCGGTTCCCGCACTTCCTCGCTCATCGTGGCGATGCGGCCGTAACCGGTGTAGGCGACAAACATGAGGGCCGTGGCGTGGAGGATGGAGCCGATCGAGCTATCATACTTTAGGCTCGGGATTTCCCATCTCACCTCTGGTAAACCGACAGCTACAAATACGGCTAAGGATAAAAGTGTAATTGAGACTGTGACAGTATTGGCGATATTCGATCGCCTGATTCCCGCTAATACAATTAAAGTTAGGGCGGCGAGGGCGATTAAAGCTGTTAAGATTAGGTAAGTGCGATCGACAATACCAACCGCATTTAAAAAATACCCCGCAAAACCCAGAGCAGCAGTAGCAGCCGAAGCCGTTTTCGCTAACAGAAACATCCAGCCTGCCGTAAAACCCAGCCAAGGATTGAGATATTTGTAACCATATTCATAAGTACCGCCGCTCACAGGGTGACTCGCCGCCAACTGAGCGCTGTTAAGCCCGTTGCAAACAGCAACTAAAGCAGCAACAGCCACCGCCACAATCACTCCCGGCCCCGCAATGTCCGCCGCTATCCCGATACTCACAAATACTCCCGTACCCACAATCGAGCCCAGGCCCATGAGAGTTGCACCGAAAACACTCAATTCTCGCTTCAAAAGTGGGGGAGACATATAAAAATTGTTCGCAGTAATGACTTTAGTCCTATGAAGTTCGTAGTAAGGACTTTAGTCCTATGAGGTTCGTAGTAAGGACTTTAGTCCTATGAAGTTCGTAGTAAGGACTTTAGTCCTGATTGACTTAAAGTCTACCGAGAAAGGACTGAAGTCCTCACTACGAACCTATTTTATAGGACTGAAGTCCTCACTACGAACCTATTTTATAGGACTGAAGTCCTCACTACGAACCTATTTTATAGGACTGAAGTCCTCACTACGAACCTATTTTATAGGACTGAAGTCCTCACTACGAACCTCATAGGACTGAAGTCCTCAGTACGAACCTGATTAACCGAAACGGCCTTGAATGTAATCCCTCGTACTCGAATTACTTGCAGAAGTAAAAATGCGGCTAGTCGGCCCAAATTCCACCATGCGCCCGATGCGGCTTTCATCAGTATTAAAGAAAGCCGTGTAATCAGAAACCCGAGCCGCCTGCTGCATATTGTGCGTTACAATCACCACAGTCAACTGTTCCCGCAGAGTTTGAAACAACTCCTCAATCTTCATAGTAGAAATCGGGTCAAGAGCAGAACAAGGCTCATCCATCAGCAAAATTTTCGGCTTCACAGCCAAAGCCCGAGCAATACAAAGCCGCTGCTGCTGTCCGCCCGAAATCCCTTGAGCAGACTTCTTCAAATTATCTTTCACCTCATCCCAAAGCGCCGCACTTTTCAAGGCAGATTCCACAATTTCATCTAACTCGGCTTTGCTTTTGCGACCAAAAATGCGTACTCCGTAAGCAATATTATCGTAAATGCTCAGCGGAAAAGGATTCGGCCTTTGAAAGACCATGCCAATTTGGCGGCGCAAACTATTAATATTTACCTTGGGACTGTAAATATCCTGCCCAAAAAACTCAACCCTGCCTTTGATTTGAACTTTTCCTTCCAATTCCCCGATGCGGTTAAGAGCTTTCAGAAACGTTGATTTGCCACAACCTGAAGGGCCGATAATCGCTGTCACTTGCGGGTGAGGGATATTCATCGACAAATTTTCCAGAACTTTGTGAGTTCCGTAGTAGAAACTCAAGTCCTGAACCCGCAATGCTGGCATGGCATTTGGGTCAATTTCAGGAGTCCCATCTTCTACGAATTGCTCGCTATATTTTTCAGCTTTTACGTTGCTTTTAGGTTTCATTATTTGCAGTTTGTCTAGTGTTGGCGGTAGATTTATAGATGCAGAATATTACCTGATGGCTTTATTTAGTTAGACTTGCTATCTATGCACTCATTTCTGAAGTCACGGATATATTGATACACAAACCGCAGATTTAAGGCAGATAAACAGAGATAAACGCAGATATTTTCAAGAGAGGAAAGAGAATGAATGCAATCTTGTATAACATTAATCCGTTAAATACATTACATCCCATACATTGCTCGTTGCCGAACTTCCTTCTCAAGCAATTTACCGATTTTGCAAGCGCTTGCGAGTGACGGCGCGGGAGGCCAAGCTGGTGAGCAAAACCATGCCCAAAAGGACAGAGGCCGCAGTCCACGCCAATTCGTTCTGCTCTTTATAAGGAGAACTAGCGTAACTGTATATTAATACTGACATAGAAGGAGTCGGAGTCAGCAGTGTCTGGGGAATTTCTTGGATTTTTGCGATAGTTTCTGCGCCGACGGGAGACTGAACTATCTCGCCCAACTTTTCAACTAAAGGAGGCCAGAATTGGCTCGACAAGGCAGTTACGATTAAAGGTGCAGTTTCGCCTGCGGCGCGGGAAGCTGCGAGTAAAATGCCTGTGGTGATAGTTGGGAGTGCTGAGGGAATAATAATCCGAAACATTGTTTGAAAGCGTCCGCCTCCCAAACCAGCAGAAGCGAGGCGGTAAGAAGCAGGCACTAATTTTAATGCTTGTTCTGTTGTTAGCGCTACAACGGGCAGCATGATAATCCCTAGGGCGAAACCGCCAGCCAATCCTGAGAATGACTTAGTTGTCACGACAATTAAAGCGTAGGCAAAGACGCCGACTACAATTGAAGGAACGCTGCTGAGAATGACGGTGATAAAGCGGATAGTATTCGCTATGGCTTTATTTTCTCTGCCAAATTCTGACAGAAATATTCCCGTCATCACGCCGATTGGTACGCTAAATAATGTGCCAATTCCTACCATTAGAGCTGTGCCGAGAATCGCATTGGCAAAGCCGTTGGGCTGGTCTTCTACTCCGACGGGTGCGGGCAGAGATACTAGCACTTTCCAACTCAGATGTGTCAGTCCTTCGCTCAATATTTTATACAAAATAGCGAACAAAGGCAGCAGGGCAAGACCTGTAAGAGAGAATGCAATAACTGTCATTCCCCGACTGAACAAATTTCGGCTCAGCGACAGGGGATTATTGATTTCTGCATCCACAATGCTGTTTGAATTTCGTGCTTGAGTCATATTTAATTCTTAGCTCCCTTAACGCCGATTAGCTGAACCAGCAAGACTGCAACTGCGTTCACCAATAGGGTAATTGCAAATAAAATTAGGGCTAAATACATTAAAGATCCGATGTGCAGTTCTTCTTGAGCTTCCCGAAATTGACTTGCTAAAAGAGCGGGAATTGAGTAGCCGGGAGCTAATATAGATTGGTTGATTTGAATTGAGTTGCCAATTACCATTGTGACTGCCATTGTTTCGCCTAAAGCGCGTCCCAATGCTAAGATAGTCGCTCCGATAATTCCCGAACTTGCTGCGGGCAATAACAGCTTAAATATGGTTTCCCAGCGGGTGGCGCCGAGAGACATCGAAGCACTACGCAAATCTACTGGAACCGCCAGCAAGACATCGCGGCTGATAGCGGCGACTGTGGGCAAAATCATAATCGATAAAAGTATGCCAGCGGGCAGCATTCCTGGCCCTAAAGGTTCGCTGCTGAATAAGGGGAACCAACTAAAATTGTTGAACAGTGACTGCTGTAAAGGCATGAGAAAGGGAATTAACACAAAGATGCCCCAGAGTCCAACGATGACGCTGGGAATGGCTGATATTAATTCAACCATGAATCCCAAGGGCGATCGCACCCAACTCGGCAAAAAGTTCTCGCTGGTAACGATCGCGACTGAAAGTCCTAAAGGAATTGCTATAATAATGGCGATCGCAGAACTAACTACTGTACCGTAGATAAACGGCAAGGCCCCAAACTGCAATTCTCCGATATCCCATTTGGGATTCCACAAAAACTCCAGTCCAAACTTGCTAATCGCCGGCCAAGCATCCTTAAAAATTACCTCGCTCATCCAAAACAGCGTGCCCGCAGTCGCTATCGCGAAAGCCCATACAAATGCTGTAAATCCCGACTCCAGCCACAAACCTTCACCATTCGTATCAGTTAAGTCTACATGGGTGGTGATTCCCACAGGCTTTCGAGTAGATTTTTTCGGTTTTTTTGAAGAATTGGTCATACCCAGTTATGGCGTAAAAAGCGAAATCTTTGATTGAGAAACTAGCTTGTAAGGTGCTTGTGGCGCACCTTACCCTGAAACTAGCTAGTAGGGTACGCGATGCGTACCTAAGCCCCTGAAACGATATTGTCGGGTACGCACAACGCACCTAAGAATCTGCAAGTTATGAGTTTTGAGTCAAATGTATGATACTCTGTCCGATCGACTGACCGCAAGTAAGATTGGTTCGTAGTGCGGACTTAAGTCCGCTTCCGAAGAGCGGACTTAAGTCCGCACTACAAACCGTTTTTGTTATCCTAATCGACTGGACGCGCTCTGACTCAAAACTCCCTGAAAATCTCTGAATTAACCTTTGGCAACTACACTCTGATTCACTGTTTGAATCACCTTTTGAGCCGTAGCTTGCGGAATCGAGGTAAACTCTAATCCTTTGTTGAGACCTTGACCTGTAGTCATCACCCAATTAACCATCTTTTTAACAGCATCTGCTTTCGCAGCAGGATACTGTTTGTAGATTAACAGCCAAGTCAAGCCAACAATTGGATATCCATCACTCGGATTTCCTTCAACCAAGCGGAAATCTGCCGGGTATGTTTCCCCTGCCAAAGCTTTTTCGGCTTCTGCTAAGTTAGCATCTACAAATCTGCCAGCTTTATTTTGAATAAACGCTGTTTGCAGATTGTTTTGACGAGCAAAAGTATCTTGAACGTAGCCAATTGCACCCGGTGTTTGTTTCACCAAACCAGCTACGCCGGGGTTGCCTTGACCGCTGAGAGGGCTACCGGGCCAACTCGGTTGAGCGGCACCTTTGATGCTGCTGCCAATAGCCTGCAAGTGGTTAGCAAAAATAAAGGTTGTACCGCTGCTGTCTGCGCGAACAACTACGCGAATTGCAGTATTTGGCAAATTTTTAGCTTGTCCGGCAATACCTGCGATTTTCGCATCATTCCAGCGAGTAATTTTGCCTTCAAAAATGCCCTTCATGGCATCGGCACTCAGCTTGACATTGCTAACTCCGGGCAAGTTGTAGACAACTGCAACCGCCCCGCCGGCTGTCGGAATTGCCATGACACCGCGCTGTACCTGAGCGATTTGTGCAGCAGTCATTAGCGCGTCACTGCCTGCGAAATCCACAGTACCTGCGATTAAGGCTTTGATACCAGCGCCGGAGCCTGTGCCTTCGTAGTTTACAGTAATTTGATTTGCACTTCTCATTTGAGAGAAGTAGCGATCGTACAAAGGTTTAGGAAAAGTGGCTCCCGAACCATTTAATGTAACCGCAGCTACAGCGGAAGTAACCAGACTTAGCGAAAATGCTGCTACAGCTAGGGCAACTATAAAAGTACGCCGCCAGGGCTTAGTAAACAAAATCATAACTTCTCGTCCTCAATAATTGATAGGAAACTTTACAAATCTACGACCTAGGATAGACTGAAATCCCAGTTAAAAACAGCTAAAGTGATAAGGTTGCTTTAAATTTTGGTTAAAATTAGGTTAAACTTTTAATCATTAAAAACTGGGAATGCCAACAATAATATTTTCTTAATGTCTGGTTAACATTAGCTTAAAAAGATGAGGAAATAGCGTTAGCGAACCTTTCAAAAGACGATCGCCCTTTGACAATCCCGATCTTTTTTCTTAACCTTAGAGGTTCCCAGCAGTCCCAGGCCAGTTGCAAAACCCTAGGTTGCGACTGCCAAAATTTAAAATTTCGAGTTCCCAGTTTTTTGCATCGAAGCGCAAAATCGCCACGGTACGATCGCACTTTACGACACTTCACGCGCTAACACACTTCCGCCCCTCAGCCACTCAACGCCCCATCTCCCCTTCCGTCTCTTCCTTCGAGCCCTAGTGCTTACGCACCGCTTCGCCTACTGCGTCTTCGCGGTTCATTAAATAATTCTTGAAGTCGCTCGAAAGTAACTTGCGACCGTCGATCGCCTCATAATACATAGATAACGTTAACAATTCTTAAAAAAAATGGCTAGAGACTTGCGAGGCTTCCTCAAACTGCTAGAAGACAGGGGACAACTGCGCCGGATCAGCGCTTTAGTCGATTCCGACTTAGAAATTGCCGAAATTTCCAACCAAATGCTGGTTAAAGGTGGCCCCGGCTTACTGTTTGAAAACGTCAAAGGGGCTGAATTCCCTGTGGCGATTAACCTGTTGGGCACGGAAGAACGGGTTTGCTGGGCCCTGAATATGGAAAAGCCGATCGAGCTTGAAGAACTCGGCAAAAAATTAGGTATGCTACAACAGCCCAAGCCACCGAAAAAGATATCCCAAGCCATCGAATTCGGCAAAGTCCTGTTCGACGTAGTGAAAGCCAAACCAGGCCGTGACTTCTTCCCAGCTTGTCAGCAAGTGGTATTCGAGGGAGAAGGCGTGGATTTGAACAAAATCCCGATGATTCGCCCCTATCCAGGAGATGCGGGCAAAATTATCACCTTGGGTTTGGTAATTACCAAGGATTGCGAAACCGGTACGCCGAATGTGGGGGTTTATCGGTTGCAGTTGCAGTCAAAAAATACGATGACTGTCCACTGGTTATCTGTCCGTGGTGGCGCGCGACACTTGCGGAAAGCGGCGCAGGCTGGTAAAAAGTTGGAAGTTGCGATCGCCCTGGGAGTTGACCCGCTAATCATTCTCGCCGCCGCGACACCAATTCCCGTTGACTTGTCAGAATGGTTATTTGCCGGACTTTACGGCGGTTCCGGCGTGCAGTTGGCGAAGTGCAAAACAGTAGATTTGGAAGTACCGGCGGACTCCGAAATCGTGTTAGAAGGAACGATTACCCCCGGTGAAGTTTTACCCGACGGGCCGTTTGGCGATCACATGGGTTATTACGGCGGCGTGGAAGATTCGCCGTTAGTTCGTTTCAACTGCATGACGCACCGCAAAGATCCGGTTTATTTAACCACATTTAGCGGGCGGCCACCGAAAGAAGAGGCTATGATGGCGATCGCGCTAAACCGCATTTACACCCCTATTTTGCGGCAACAAGTCTCAGAAATAGTCGATTTCTTCTTACCAATGGAAGCGCTGAGTTACAAAGCAGCAATTATTTCCATTGACAAAGCTTATCCCGGTCAAGCGCGCAGGGCTGCATTGGCATTTTGGAGTGCATTGCCGCAGTTTACTTACACCAAGTTTGTGATAGTTGTGGATAAAAGTATCAACATTCGCGACCCGCGTCAAGTAGTGTGGGCAATTAGTTCTAAAGTTGACCCAGTTCGAGATGTATTTATCTTACCAAATACGCCCTTTGACAGTTTAGATTTTGCCAGTGAAAAGATTGGTTTGGGCGGCAGAATGGGGATTGATGCTACTACGAAGATGCCACCGGAAACCGATCATGAATGGGGTAAACCTTTGGAATCCGATCCTGATATGACGGCGATGGTAGAAAGGCGTTGGGCGGAGTATGGTTTGGCTGATTTAAATTTGGGAGAAGTCGATCCGAATTTGTTTGGGTATGAGATGAAGTAGGGGTAGTGCCCCCGTGCCTACCCCGGATCTGGGCAACCACGGGGGGATTGCCCCTACAAGAATTACACAAATTATTTAATCGTAGGGTGCGTCGCCATGAAAAATCATGAAAATCGATCGACAATCTCATGGCGACGCACCTGACAAACACGGTTAAAAGTGGAAAAAATCATGCAAACTCTTAATTTAGAACAAACAACTATTACTTGGTCATCGCTTACTAAAATAGTTTTTGTTCCTCACACAGAACAGGAATACAAGCGTTTAGTCGAACTACTGGATAGCCTGATCGATCGAGTGGGCGAGAACGAAAACCATCCCCTTGCTTCGATGATGGAAGTTATTGGTGTCTTAATCGAAAACTATGAAGCTGAATATGTTCCTGAATTAGAAGAAGTTGCGTAACCCACTATTCTACTAGACAAGATTGATTTCATTCGATCGCGCTTATTGAAATTATCTGCTAATCCTGGACGCACGAGTGGGTTGAATCCGATTTGCTAGAAACGTTAAGCAGTCGGTGTCGCAGTGTTATCTGTCAGGACGATCTGAAAGCAGAATTGCCTCTGATGATAAGTGCGAGCGCAGAATTTTTACGATCGACTAGCGGTTTACCATCAAAACTGGCCACGCCGATCGCACTTTTGGCGATCGAGAAATGGATTGAGGATTTTTGTGATTTTTAGGAATGGCGATCGGGAATTACACATTACAACCAAAGCGGTAGGGTGCGTCAGGAAAGGTAATTCTGAATCATCACCGAAAATGCTAATTCTGACGCACCATTTATTCGGGGTGTGCGTCAGTTGTGAGATTGTGAGTTTTTATCGAAAATTTCACGCTTCTGACGCACCCTACTTGACTCCAGGTCTAGGACTTTTTTGCTAGTGCCTTAGCCCACTTCTGAAAGGTTGGGAAATGCCACTGGAAAATATTCTCTGTATCCAATTCAGCCTCGTAGGAAATTCCCACAAACGGCGGAATGCTTGAGATTACGCCTTTAAGTTTCGCAGATGCTGTCAGTCCCGGTTGGTTCAGCTTGTCCCGAATCTCCCGCAATATCTGAAGCACTTCATCTGGATACAGTTGTTGCACTTCGATTTGCCCAACTTCTTCGACAATCTCGGCAACAATAATCTCAGCTTCCGGTGCGGGAATTTCCACTGTTTCCGCTGTTTTGGCAAGAATTTGCCAATACTCCTGTTCGTACTTCCGAATCCGTGGCAGAATGTCTGTTTCCAAACGTCGCTTTAGTTGAAATTGTGCTGGTGAAGAAGTTGTTAGGGTAATTTCTTTCTCTAAATAGTATTGTATCTGCGCTCGCAGCATTTTCACGCTTGTTTGAATTTCACGCACCCTTTTGTACTCTTTGCTCTTCGGCTTAATTTCTTTCCGCAATCGCTGCTCTGCTTGGATTTGTCCTAATCCTGTTGTTCGGGTAGCTTCTTGTTCCAAACTGTGTTGCTGCTCTTCTGAACTTTCGCTTAGTATTTGAGCCTCCTCTACAGGAAATCCATCTAGTTCGGTTAATTCTCCTGACTGGAGCTGAATTAAAAGTCGCTCAATATCTTCTTGAGACCCTTCTATAATTAATTTAATACTGCCTTCTTTAATATCAGTAATTTGTATAGTATGACCTCCATATTCTTTTAAAATAAATGCAAGAACCTGGAGATTTGAAATCGAATCTATATCCCCCTTTAATGTAATTACAGCTTTGCTTGTCTGAGTTGGCTCGTCTAAAACAGTTACTGTGCGGGAAAGCATTTTCAGTTTTACTCCCTCTTCAATATCAGGGCTTGGGTTAACCTGTCTTTCTATTTGCTCATAATTTCTGCTCTCTCCTGTTATTCCAGCAATCTCTTGCCACTTTAATTTTAGTGCATCACATATTGTTTTAAATGAATCAAGCTGAATTGGAACTTGCTTGAAAAAGTTTGTAACTGTACTGCGCGATAACCGTTGAGACTCGGCAAAGTTACTTTTTGAGTCAAATCCTAGCCTGATTAAAGCTCTTCCTGCGGTTTCTACACCTTTTTCAGATGCAACTAGAGTAAATTTTTTCCTTTTTTTGCATGGGCTAGAGTCTGGCATTGATTACCTCAATTTCATAAAAACAATTCTTAGCGCAGTCATATCTAAAGCATAAGGCAATCATAGCAAAGTCAAAAGACAGCAACAAGACAATCATTGCCTAGTCAAGGTTTCAGGGATTTGGCTTGACAATAAAAATATGAAGTCTACAGGTTCTACAAAATCATGAATAACAAGTTAATCACCAACCCTCACTCCGCACTAGAAATGATTATTGTCAAAGAGCGTTTGCGCCAATCGCGTTATAGCTTTAACGCAGCTTTAGCAGCAACCGTACTTTCTACCTGCATTAGCCTTGTCGGTGCCGCACTCCTATTATCAGGCAAAGTTCCTGAAGGCGCTGTCACCACATCTAGCGGCATGGCTGTAAGTGTTGGTTGCTTGAAACTTGCCAAGGATGCAAACGATCGCCTTGACAGAATAACAAAAGAATTAATAGATGACACCAGGGAAATAGCCGAAATGCGATCGAACAACGAACCGCGAAGACGCAAAGGGCGCTAAGGAAGAGAAAGAAAGTGCGATCCTATTTTTCCAAAACCTCAACCAAGTCTTCCACCATCACATCGAAGACAGCAGCAAGCTTCTGCAAAGCCGTGTAGTCCACAGTTGCCAGTTTAGGAGCTTGCGCGTATTTTTTGACCGTGCTGTAGGGAATGCCCGTTCTTTCGGAAACTTCTTTCAGCGTCCAACCCTTCTCCTGGGCCATTTCTCGAACTCGTAAGCGAATTTGCCCCATTATGCTTGACACAAGCTATGCTCATAGCTTTTAATGATATACAGATAGCGATCGCCCCGTGACCTGAGAAATCTAGAGCGATCGCCTTTCCTTTACCACCCACAAAAGTGGGCAGAACAAATCTATGATACCAAAAGAACCGACTTATCGCGATCGACTTGTGCCTTGGTGCATAATTCGCCACCTCCCCAACTGTCAGCGGTTAACAGTCGCCCGTTTCAGCCGCCGCCGTGATGCCGAATCTTACCTCAATGCACTCCGTCGCTTAATGCCCACCGTCTCCCATACACTTGTTTTCGTGAATGCGCTGTCCATAACTGAAACCAGCGTGCCAATTCCGATGCAATTGTCGTCGATCGAACGTTAGGGCGATCGAACTTATATCTGGCGTTTGTTGGCACATTCCGGCATTTGTTGCGGTATTCCGGCAGGGGTTTAAACCCCTGCCTCAAAGCGAAAGTCCACTTAAGTGGACTGAAGAAATGATTCAAAAAAGTATTGAAATTGAGATTTATTGCTTTTTCAGTCGTCTTCAGACGACTTTAGCTATGAGACGGGGGTTTAAACCCCTGGCGGACTTTAAAAAAGCATTGAAATTGAGATTTATTGCTTTTTCAGTCGTCTTCAGACGACTTTAGCTATGAGACGGGGGTTTAAACCCCCGGCGGACTTTAACTATCAGAGGGGAATTTAAACCCCTGGCGGACTTTAACTATCAGAGAGGGATTTAAACTTCCCGCAGACTGCAATAAATGCCGGAAGTGCGATCGACCTAATTGTCCCCAAAAAGTCTTGTTAAACTGTAAATAGATTTTAGTCAAGGAGTGCGATCGATGCCATCTCCATTTCCTGGTATTGACCCCTATTTAGAACATCCCGAATTCTGGCCTGGAATACATCACTTGTTAATCAATCAAATTGCCAGATTTTTATCTCCCCAACTCCGTCCTAAATATTTAGTTGATGTAAAAGTAAGAACTTATGAAACTGCTGATGACGATACTCTGCTAATTAGCATTCCAGATGCAACATCAAACCCAAAAGTTACAAGACTGCCAACCCAGCCAATAAAAGTAACTGTTCCCGTGCCTTACCCAAGACGGGAAGGATATTTAGAAATTAGCGAAACAGCAACCAAAAAATTGATAACAGTGATTGAAATTCTATCACCTACGAACAAACGCGACTGTAAAGGGCGTAAAATCTACGAAGACAAGCGAGAGAAAATTTTAGGAAGCCGGACTAATTTAGTAGAAATTGATTTATTGCAGCGCGGGCAAAAAATGCCGATTATTGAAAAAAATATTGACAGCCACTATCGGATTTTAGTTTGTCGGGGAAATCGCCGCCCTTTCGCAGACTTATACGCTTTTAACCTACAAAACCCGATGCCTGCTTTTCCTTTGCCGCTGCGATCGGGCGATACTGAACCTGTAATCAACTTGCAGGAATTATTCACTGAAATTTACGACGTAGCAAGTTACGATCTCAAGATAGATTATCGCAATTGGGAAGTCATACCACCGCTGTCAGAAGCCGATACAATTTGGGCAGATGCTTGGTTGCGCGATCGACAATTGCGATGAATAATGTCGCGAATGCTTAAAAATTACACCATATTTTCAAGAATATATCTCTTGCAAAAGTCTTTTCTATCGAATTTTGGAACGGGCAAGATGCCCGTTCCACAAAAATATGTTTTTCTGTGGAACGGGCATCTTGCCCGTTCCTAACTATTTTTGCAAGAGGTGTAATAATGTCATTGCGAGCTCTTAGCGAAGCAATCGCAGAGCCCTGAGATTGCTTCGCTAAGACGCTCGCAATGACACCATATTTTAATGACACAATCTTCTAAAATTGCTCGATCGCTAAACATCCTGACTTTGCATCAACCGCTGCTTCAAACGCGCCGGATCTCCCCGATCGACAACTTGGCCTTTTTCCAACAAAAAAGCCCCATCACAATAATTCAACTCATCCAAACGATGAGTCACCCACAAAGCCGTAATTCCCCGATTTTTCACTAATCGCTGAACCGCCCCCACCAAATCCAACTGAGAATCAGGATCTAGCAAAGCCGTCGGTTCATCCAACAGCAAGATTTCGCAATGACGGGCGATCGCCCCAGCAAGAGCAATTCGCTGCTTCTGGCCCCCACTCAAAGCATAAATCGGCCTGCGCTGCAAATCCAGCAAATTCACAGCCTCCAAAGCCTCCGCCACCCTCTGGCGCACCTGAAGATGAGAAAGCTTTTCCTCAACCAAACCAAAAGCCACATCCGCACCCACAGTCGGCATCACCAACTGGTGATCCGGGTTTTGAAACACAAAACCCACACGCCCGCCCAAGTCAATTTCGCCCGATTGGGGGTGCAGCAGCCCAGCCATCAGCCTCAGCAACGTAGATTTGCCGCTACCGTTAGTACCCAAAAGCATCCAAAACTCACCCTTGGGTACATCTAGAGAGCAACCTTGCAAAACTCGATCGCCCGACGGCCAGCAAAAACCCAAATCTCGCACAGCAACCGCTGACTGGCCCATATCGGCACCCACACCCCCAGCCCTCATTCTGCCAAAGTCATCGAAACAAAACCGGGCGCCCTACCTGTAGAAGCAGTTCCCGATTTCTGAGAAATCACCACCCCAGAAATCTCGCTGCTGATGACAGCCACCTTTTTCTCAGGATTTTTCTCGCAAGTGAGTTCCAAAATTTGGGGTTGCGAGTTGCCCATCGCCTCTACAACCTGCTGGTAAACAGCCTCAGCGTCCTCGGCCAACTTCCGCTGCACCGAAAGCGAGACGGGCGTGTTCTTCACAATGATGTCAATGCTGAACATATAGTCTTAAAAACCTAAGTTTGGAGCTCTACCCTCAGTATATATATAGGATAGAACTTACGCATCAAGACTCAAAAAACCCAACTTTTTACAGTTGCGGCTGCCTGCAACGAAGTATTCCTCTAAAAAAAACAGCTTTTTGGGCGCCCGGTGCCTATGATTGCTCCCCCTAACTTTCCCCTGTCCGCCCCGGTTCTGGGTTGATTCTAGAACCTAGACGACTTTCGGCACCAGTCAAGATCCGGAAGTTCTTGAAGAAATGCTTGCCATTGTAAAGAATTACCCCTATAATCTTAAATACGGTAAAGAAAAGTAAACTCTGTTCATAATTAAACCCATGTTCTGTTAAGCACAGCAACCTTTGGGCAATAATGACTAGAGACAAATCCGTTGTAATTATATCCATTTGGAGATTTGCGTAAATGACAATCGCAGTCGGACGCGCCCAGACCGAAAGAGGCATCTTTGATGTCCTCGACGACTGGCTCAAACGCGATCGCTTCGTCTTCGTAGGCTGGTCTGGCATCCTGCTATTCCCCTGCGCCTACATGGCCATCGGTGGCTGGTTGACCGGCACCACCTTCGTCACATCCTGGTACACCCACGGTTTGGCAAGCTCCTACCTCGAAGGAGCCAACTTCCTCACCGTCGCCGTCTCCACCCCAGCCAACAGCCTCGGACACTCGCTGCTGTTCCTGTGGGGCCCCGAAGCACAGTGGGACTTCACCCGCTGGTTCCAACTCGGCGGCCTGTGGGCATTTGTCGCCCTCCACGGCGCTTTCGCCTTGATCGGGTTCTGCCTGCGTCAAATCGAAATCTCCCGTTTAGTCGGCATCCGCCCCTACAACGCTCTGGCATTCACCGGCCCCATCGCCGTGTTTGTGTCAGTGTTCCTGCTTTACCCCTTGGGTCAATCAGGCTGGTTCTTCGCCCCCAGTTTCGGCGTCGCAGCAATTTTCCGCTTCCTGCTCTTCCTGCAAGGCTTCCACAACTGGACGCTTAACCCCTTCCACATGATGGGCGTTGCAGGCATCCTGGGCGGCGCGCTGCTGTGCGCTATCCACGGTGCTACCGTAGAAAACACCTTGTTTGAAGATGGCGAAGGCTCAAACACCTTCCGCGCCTTCAACCCAACTCAGTCTGAAGAAACCTACTCAATGGTGACAGCTAACCGCTTCTGGAGCCAAATCTTCGGAATTGCGTTCTCCAACAAGCGTTGGTTGCACTTCTTCATGCTGTTCGTACCCGTCACAGGCTTGTGGATGAGCTCTATTGGCATCGTCGGTTTAGCATTAAACCTGCGCGCCTACGACTTCGTATCACAAGAATTGCGCGCTGCTGAAGATCCTGAGTTTGAAACGTTCTACACTAAGAACATTCTGCTTAACGAAGGCATTCGTGCTTGGATGGCTCCGACCGACCAACCCCACGAAAACTTCATCTTCCCTGAAGAAGTTCTACCTCGCGGTAACGCTCTCTAATCAGTGCGAAGTATCAAAAATTGCAACATTTTGAAAGGGTAAGATAAATTAGTTTAGGCTTTACCCTCAATGTTTAAAAAGCTCCTGCCGCTTGGTAGGAGCTTTTTTGATTTCAGTAATCCGATCGCACATTTCCCCCTTTATACCCGCCCCACAGAGAAAGCAATCTGCTCAAAAGCTCGTTAGCGAAGCCCTCGAAGAGGATCGCCCGCTGGCTGTAGAGATCGATACAATATTTGGTACACATCTTGCAAAAATATTAATTTGCATCCCCCCACTTCTAATTCCTTGTGTTATTCTAATGATTGTGATTACTGGAATGATACTCAGAACGCAGGTTCTTTCGGTTACGCTGGCAAAAGCTAGCGCACAAATCCTCACACCAGATCTTGTATTTGGGTGAGGTGCGTTCACATATTAAGCCATTTAGCTAATCCTGGAGGTGATGCCCATGATAGAAAGTAGTAAATGCATGGGTCATCAGATTGGAAACTACCGGCTGTGCGCCGGGGCCGCTCACTAGCAGTCAGCCGTCGTTTCCAACTGGAAACGAATTCCATCGGGAACCAGGCTCAGCTAGGGATTCTCCCGGCAGTCAGGTTCTAATCTGAAGACCCGCTAGACCGCTCTCACCTCAAATAGTGTTAAATCTTAAGTATTAAAACTTGAGCCTCAACACTATTGGTGAGAGCGGATAGTTTTTGGTCGGATTTTTTACAGGTTGGCTGTTAATCTCCCAAAAAGCTTATCCCAAAATAAAAAAAAAATTATGGCAGATCTACTTAACGATACTGAAATTCAAGAGCGCGCCAGTCAATTATCGGGCTGGACGGTGCAAGGTCGGCAACTGCGGTGTACCCGTTTATTTAAAGATTTTATCGGCGCGATCGCCTTTGTGAATAAGTTAGTCGCCCCCTCAGAAGCCGCAGGACATCACCCCGACATAGAAATCTCCTATAACAAAGTAACAGTTAACTTGACCGAAGAAATGGGTCACAAGCCCCGCCGTCCCACGGCGGCTTTTCGATATCCAAATCACTCATCGAGGATTCTGAATAAATGATGATTGGTTTATTCAGTCTGCTATAGTACGTCTATGCTGAACTACAACTTCGAGTACAAACTCATTCCCACACCTGAGCAAGCCGAAACTATCGACCTGTGGCTAGAAATTTGCCGCAAGGTCTATAACTTCGCGCTGGCCCAGCGAAAAGATTGGGTTAATTCTCGCAAGTGCAGCATCAATGCCTGTAGCATCAATAGGGAATATATTCTTCCTGCTGATGCTCCCCGTCCAACCTTCGCGAGTCAGTGCAAATCATTGGCGGCGGCAAAGAAATCAATTTTGGAACTGAAGCAACCTCATACTCATGTTTTGCAGCAAGTGTTGCGACAACTCGAAGCCGCATTTGTGGCAATGTGGGAACGGGGTCATGGATTCCCTCGGTTCAAGAAACGGATGCGGTCGTTCCTATTTCCCCAACTCAATTTAGAGGTCTTGCGTCCATGGGATGGAGACAATGACGTGAACCTGCCTAAGATCGGCTGGGTGAAGCTGCGTCTGTCCAGACCGATTCCAGACGGATTTGAGGTGAAACAGATTCGCGTTGTGAAGCGAGCGTCAGGCTACTATGCCATTCTCACTTTGCAATGTGATGTCACCATTCCTCTGCCTCCCATTGCAGGGCATTCAGTGGGGATTGATTTAGGACTGATTTCGTTTTTAGCAACGTCTGATGGTGAGTTAATTGCTAGACCCAAATTCTTTGTTGATGGGCAACGCAAGCTGAAATCGCTGCAACGCAAACTGAAACGCAAGAAGAAAGGGTCTAACGCATGGCGGAAATTACAACATCGCATTGCAAGACATCACGAAACCCTCTCAAATACTCGCAAAGACTTCCATTTCAAAACAGCACATCATCTTTGTGATGGAGCAGATTCTATCTTTGCTGAGGATCTAAACCTGAAAGCCATGTCTGCCGGGATGCTGAGCAAGCACACTTTAGACGCTGGATTTGGGCAGTTCCTTAACATCTTGGGGCATCTCTGCTTCAAGCGAGGCAAGCATTTCAGCAAGGTCGATGCAAATGGAACGAGTCAAACTTGCCCGAATTGCCAAACGCATACGGGCAAGAAAGAGCTTTCTGAGCGGGTGCATGAATGCCCGGAATGTGGGTATAAGACAGACCGAGATGTTGCTGCTGCCCAGGTGGTGATGCAACGTGGATATACAGCGGTGGGGCACATCGCGGTGAATTTTGGTGAGGGTAAAGTCATTGGACTCCCGTTGAGCCAAGAATCCCCTCGCCTTTAGGCAGGGGAGTTGTCAAAACTCACGATGCCGGAGGGTTAACTGAGAAAGACCTGGCGCTAGCCCAAGAGATTTCTGCGCTAAATTAGAAGAGTTCTCATTTTCCGAGCCGCCACTGCATCTAGCGACAGTCCCAAGAGCAGAAAGCTCGCTCAAAAGAAAATATCGACTCTGGGTTAAAATCGGGTGTGAGAAAGTCGAGATGCAACAAGTCCAATGTATTAAAGGCTATTCGCCATCCTCCGACCATGATCGTATTTGAAAGGCCAGAGTTCTTGAACGAATCTGCTCAAAGAACAGAGCTAATAGAAAAGCTTTTGGATATTGGCGCGGCGCTCTCTAGCGCCCCCGATTTGGGCGGCTTGTTAAACTTGATTTTATCCAAAAGCCGGGAAATCACCTACAGCGATGCGGGCAGCGTTTATTTAGTAGATCACAGCGACGAGAAATCTAAGTTGCTGTTCAAGGTAGCCCAAAACGGTTCTAAACCCAGACTGTCGTTTAAGGAGTTTGCCCTGCCGCTGACAGACAAAAGCTTGGCGGGATACGTGGCAGTTACAGGTCAAAGTTTGAACCTGTCTGATGCCTATGACTTGCCCCCCGGCGTACCCTACCAGCTAGATACGAGTTTTGACAGGGATATTAATTACCGCACTTGCTCGGTAATGGTGTTGCCGATGCAAAACCGACAGGGCGAGACAATCGGCGTACTGCAACTGATCAACCGCAAAAAAAAGGCAGATGAGGTGCTGACGGCAGAGAATGCCTGGGAATCGACGCAGCAGTATTCCGAGTGGGAAGAAAGGATCGTTCGATCGCTCGCTTCTCAAGCAGCAATCTCGATCGAGCGCAATCAACTTCAAGAAAGCATAGAACACTTGTTCGAGGGCTTCGTCAAAGCAAGCGTGCAAGTCATAGAAGCCCGAGATCCATGTACCTTCGGCCATTCAGAACGAGTCGCAGCCCTGACAGTACGCCTGTCAGAAGAAGTAAACGCCGTCAGCAGTGGATGGCTGCGCTCTATTTACTTTAACAACCGTCAAATTCAAGAAATTCGCTACGCCGCCCTGCTGCACGATTTTGGCAAAATCGGAGTACCAGAAGCAGTTTTGACCAAGCAGAAAAAGCTCTACCCCTCACAGCTAGAAATCATTCGCCACCGTTTCGCCCTAGCTCAGCGGACGCTGGAAATGGAATGCGTCCAGTCTAAATATAAATATTTGCTAGAGCATTCAGCTTACCGAAAACACCCAGACTCTGGCCCCGAGTGCGCTAAGTGCCAGGAAATAGAACAGCTAGACACGTCGCTAGCAGAGGCAAAAACCAGATTGGCAGAATATTGGGAAGTCCTGCTAGAGGCCAACGAACCTCACATTTTGGCAGAAGAACCCCTAGCTCAACTGCTAGAACTTTCTCGGCAAACTTACAGAGATATAGACGGGGCAATTAAACCCCTGCTGAGTCCAGACGAAATCGTGCAATTGATGGTGTCGAGGGGCAACCTGACGCCGGCAGAACGATCGGCGATCGAATCCCACGTCACTCACACTTACGAATTTCTCAGCCAAATTCCGTGGACAAAGGATCTAAAAAATGTTCCCCAAATAGCCTACGGACACCATGAAAAACTCGATGGGACAGGCTATCCGCGAGGTTTAACACAGACAGAAATCCCCATTCAAGCGCAATTAATGACGATCGCCGATATTTATGACGCCCTAACAGCGGGCGATCGCCCCTACAAACGAGCTTTGCGAACAGATGCAGCAATGAAAATTTTGCGGCAAGAAGCAGCTCACAACAAAATCAACGCCGATTTATTGGAACTATTCGACCGTCGCCGAGTCTTTAGCGTCCTAGGACACGGTTTGGATGCAAAAGTCGAATCAGCCTAGACGATTCGGACGTGCTGTGCTAAAAAGTAAATAGGCTATCGAGCGCCTAATGTGTCAGTAGTCCAATCAATCCAAAGTCCAAGTATGGCAAGGTTTTGAGGCCGTTGAGTACGTAGTAAAAAACACGTATCCGACAGCAGCCGATCGCATCCATACACTCAGTTAGTTCCCAAGAATCAAAAGAAAAAGTGAATTTTAGGTGTCTTTTTAAAGTATGCTGGTTTAGCAACTACTGACCACATAGAAGACTCGAAAAGTTTCTCTGTAATCGGTGTGAGGATGAGAGTGAATATGTCGAAATTTTTGTGGAGTTACCTACTAATCAGCCCAGCAGTCTTAGGAGCTACCCTAGTAGTTTCTTCGAGCGCGATGGCAGCAGACGCTCAGCAAGCTGCTGATGCGCTCAAGCCTCAAGCTGCCAAAGCTGAAACGGCCCAAACCTCCGAAGCCAAAGTCAATGCTGTAGCTGCTGCGGACGAAACAACCGCAGCATCAGAGCCAGTCCAAGAAATTTCCCAAGCAGCAGGCGACAAAACAGAGCCAGCCATCGCAGCTTCGGGCTTTGCCGCAACACAAAGCCCGATCGCAGCAGCCAACATAGCCCCCGCAGCGGCAAATCCCGCAGCAGTATCACAACCTGCAAGCGAATATGAAGCAGCAGTTGAGCCAACAGTCGCTCAACCAGTAGAAAATTCAGCCCCAGCAGCTACCGCTGTCCCAGAGATATTGGGCGCAGCTCAATTAGAAACAACTGCCCCGACAGCGGCAGATCAGGCACAACAAATTGTGCCCAAACAGGCTGAATCTCTAGCTCAAACAGCCGCCCCAGCAGCTCCCACAAACCCAGCCGCCACATTAGAACAGCTCAACCAGTACAGCAGCGAAGGTACTGCCGGCGGCGAAACTCAAGGTCAAGTTACCTCAGTATCTCAACTTTCCGACGTGCGGCCCACAGACTGGGCATTCCAAGCACTGCAATCCCTAGTCGAGCGCTACGGCTGTATTGCCGGGTATCCCGACGGCACCTTCCGCGGCAACCGAGCAATGACCCGCTACGAATTCGCCGCCGGTTTAAATGCTTGTTTAGACAAAGTTAACGAGCTAATTAAAGCAGGTACGACCAACTTAGCGACCAAAGATGACTTGGCAGCCCTCCAACGGCTCCAAGAAGAATTTGCAGCGGAACTGGCAACCCTGCGGGGTCGCGTCGATGCTCTGGAAGCTCGGACATCCGAACTTGAAGCCAACCAATTCTCAACTACTACCAAGCTGACTGGGGAAGCAATTTTTGCCCTCAGCGACGACTTTGGTGGTAAGGATGGCTTGTTGGGGAGAGACAACTCCAGAATCGGCAGAGGTAACAATCAAGCCGTCTTCCAACAGCGGGTTCGTCTGAATTTAAATACGAGCTTTACCGGCAGAGATTTGTTGCTGACAAGGCTTCAAGTAGGCAACGGTCAAAGATTTAACCTTGGGGCTACCAGCGAAGGTACTCAAACTTGGAATGTAGTCGGCAGAACCGACAACGTTGTTGCCTTGGACACCTTGCTGTACAAGTTTCCCATGAGTCGGAACCTAAACGTTACCCTGGCAGCTAACGCTGTCGTTTGGGACGACATTATTCCGACTGTAAACCCTTACTTTGAAGACTTTGACGGCGGCAACGGCTCCCTGAGTGCCTTCGGACAGCGCAACCCAATTTATCGCTTGGGTGGCGGCGCGGGTATCGGCTTTGACTATGCCTTCGGTGGCAGGGGCTTGCTGGGCGGCGTGTTCGGCCCGACTTCTCTATCCTTCGGCTATCTGGCCTCAAATGCAGCCAGTCCTGCCAGGGGTGGAGGCTTGTTCAACGGCGGCTACACAGCCATGGGTCAGTTGACTTTTACTCCCGCACGCAACTTACAATTTGCTGTCAACTACAACCACGGTTACTTTAACCGAGGTAACTTCGGGTTTGACAACGGTTTGGGGAACGGGCCTGGCAACCTAGGCGGTTTCACCGGTACGGGCGTGGCTAATTCCCTGAACGGCTTGAGCGAAGGTTTTGGCGGCGCCAACGGCTTCCGCGCTCGCAAAGTAGTCAGCAACTCCTACGGCGCTCAGGCTTCCTTGCGCCTGAGCCCGAGATTTATCGTTGGCGGCTGGGCTGGTTTAACTAATGCTCGCATTCTCGGTATCGGCGATGCCAGAATTTGGAACTACGCTGCTACCTTGGCTTTGCCTGATTTAGGAAAAGAAGGCAACTTGCTCGGTTTTGTGGTAGGTCGCGAGCCTTACTTGAATAAACTTGATGCTCCGAGCGGTTTGCGCAGCTTCCGCAATGATACTTCGTGGCACATTGAAGGTTTCTACAAGTACCAGCTTACGGACAACATCTCTCTGACTCCGGGCGTCGTTTGGATTACGAACCCGAATCAAGACCGCCATAATGACGACATCATTATTGGTACTCTGAGAACTACTTTTACGTTCTAAGAGCAGGTTAGACCGGGCAGGGCGGGTGATACCCTCTCTGCTGACAACTTTAGCCAATGTTAGCCCTGCCTCATGCAGGGCTTTTTTGTGCGGGGTAGGAATTCTCAGTTTCTGTATTTTGTGAAACTCGATTAAGTTCAGTGGAAAACCGGAGTATAATAAAGAGTTAGGAGTTATCATTGTTAACTCAACATGGAGGATAATTTTTAATGCCTGACTTGGGAACCCTACTCGTTGGCTCCAATTACTTTGGTAAACTTGTCTAAATCTATTGGCTGCAACTACTTGAGGCGGAAATTCTGACCCAGGCATTTGAATTAATTGGAGTATCCCAGTATGTTTGCCCTCAAACCATCGTTGCCCAAATTAAATCAAAGAACAGCGACCTTGATGGCTCACCGCGCTGATTTAAACGAGTTTTGTTGAAGGTGGCGCATCGCCTTCGGAGTCAAAAGCGATCGATAAAATCAAGAAAATTTTGACCCATCGCGTCAAGAAACAACTCTGATTTACAAACTTGAATGAATTGTCTGCCAGGGTCTATCAAAATCATTTGATTGATTTAAAAGATGGGTTATGCAGATATCGTTCTAGGAAATGTAGCAGTCAAAACGCCAACTTACACGCATAAAAGTCGCCCGCACCCACGAAGATATTGTGTTTGTAAAGACTTCTTGAACCACCTAAAACTATGTAGGAAAGACATTCAACAGTCCTGGACACACTCCGACAAAGAAACGGGGTTTTTTCCCAAACTTGGGAATCACAACGCGTCTGCTCGTAAAAACCGGGTTTCTGACCCCGTGCGTCCAAGACTATTCAAAATTGTTAAGATTGAAGGCTCGAATGTGTTGGGGATGATGTTTTATAACCGTAAACTTGCAAGCGCACTTGCAGAGCTGGGATTTTATAAATTTTGCCCTAAACTTGATTGTCAATCAATACAGTTGCATTCGGAAAGTTAGGCAGTCAAAACAATCTGAAAAAAATATACGGAGATTGTTTCGTTCCGGGCGCGCGACTATCCCTAAACCAAGCAGATTCAAGTTGAATTGCAAAATCTATGGAAGATAAGAGTGCTAGTTAATCAATGATTTCCCAGTGCTAAAAATTCATGGAACTGCTGTCAAAAACAAGATATGCTACTTAATGTCAGAATTGACGATCGCCCAGCAGGGCGTTAGGTAGAGGCTCGATGACTCCATGCCACTATTGCTATTTTAAACTGGGAACCCCCGACAGCCAGAGGGATAGCTTACCGATATTGGGATAGCCAACTGCTGGCGTAGCCCTGTGGGTGAACATCAATTAGCTCTCTTCCTTCCTTTGAGTAACTTTTAGCAAGCAGTTGAGAATTAGGGTATTGTAAGCAAATATTATGGTAGAACTCTCCTGTAAAAGCGAATACGCAATCTTAGCTTTGCTGGAGCTCGCCGATGGCTACGAGGAAGGCGAACCCCTGCAAATTCGCCAGATAGCGGCTCAGCAAAATATTCCCGATCGATATTTAGAACAGTTGCTGGCTACCATGAGACGCTGCGGGTTGATTCGCAGCCAGCGAGGAGCTAAGGGCGGTTACCTGCTGGCGCGGGAACCATGGAAAATCACGCTGCTAGACATTCTCAACTGTCTCGAAGGCTCAGAGTTCGATCGCTCCCAAAAAGACTCGCCTGCTCAAACTCTAGAAAGTGCGGTGATTTGGGAAGTTTGGCAAGAAGCGCGATCGACTGCTAACTCAGTGTTGCAAAAATATACGCTACAGGATCTGCGCGAAAAACGCAATGGCAGGCGGCAGCTCGATATTATGTATTACATCTAGTTAGTATCGGCAACTAGGAATTAAGATTTACTTTCAACAACCAACTGACAAAAATTATGCGTATTGCTGGCGACATTACAGAATTGGTGGGGCACACCCCCCTGGTGCAACTCAACCGCATTCCCCAAGCCGAAGGTTGCTTGGCTCGGATTGTAGTCAAACTCGAAGGCATGAATCCGGCTGCATCGGTGAAAGATCGCATCGGTGTCAATATGGTCAATCAAGCCGAGAAAGAAGGGCTGATTACTCCGGGTAAAACGGTTTTAGTCGAACCGACTTCGGGAAATACCGGAATTGCTCTAGCCATGGTGGCGGCCGCTAAGGGCTACCAGTTGATTTTGACAATGCCCGATACGATGAGCACGGAACGCCGATCGATGTTACGAGCTTACGGAGCCCAACTAGAACTGACTCCCGGCATTGAAGGCATGAGCGGCTGCATCCGGCGCGCTCAAGAGATTGTAGACAAAACTCCGAATGCGTATATGTTGCAGCAGTTTCGGAATCCGTCGAACCCGGAGATTCACCGTTCGACAACGGCTGAGGAAATTTGGGCAGATACCGAGGGCGAAGTCGATATCCTGATTGCTGGAGTCGGCACTGGTGGCACGATTACGGGTATTGCAGAGGTGATCAAGTCACGGAAACCTGAGTTTAAGGCGATCGCCGTTGAACCTGCAAACAGTCAGGTACTATCGGGCGGCAAGCCGGGGCCTCACAAAATTCAAGGTATCGGCGCTGGTTTTGTACCGCCGGTGCTGAATGTCAATGCGATCGACGAAGTGATAATTGTGACAGATGACGAGGCGATCGCCTACGGGCGCCGCTTAGCCCGAGAAGAAGGACTTTTGTCCGGTATTTCCAGCGGTGCGGCGCTGTGTGCGGCATTGAAAGTCGGCAAGCGTCCCGAAAATGCAGGCAAATTGATTGTGATGATTCAGCCTAGTTTCGGCGAACGCTATCTGAGCACTCCTTTGTTCCAAGATCCAGAACTCAGTCTAGCCGTGGCTGTCAACTAAACTAGCCTTCGGCGCAAGTCGTAGAAACTGAATGCAGGGCGTACCGGGTACGCCCTGCTTGGCTGTCGATCGCCGTTGACAGCTTGGGTATGACAATCAAACAGTCGATCGCGATTTCCTAGAGGAAACTCAGGACATCGCTGCTTTTCTAGTCTGCCTCAGTTGTTGCAGGTAAAATGTTTGAGCGAAGCTGTTGGGAGCGATCGTGTTCTTGAAGCAATTTTGCCGTGCACAGTCCGCCATGACACAATAAATTCCCCAGAATACAACTAGCGAGTTTCTTCTATAATTGATGAAAGGTAAGGATTCAGATCAAAAACATTGCAGATCCAACGCTTGTATGGCAAGGGTTGCAGGGTAAAATTAGGGCTTGTGTCGCGCAAAGGTTCATTGTCACTGTTGTGACGATAAACCGCATTTTTTCCCAATAATAGTGACAATAGAGATTTTTTTAGCATCAATCTACATATCTAAAGTCTTTACCCAGGAAGGAGTTATGTTACCTGAATCCTTACGCTATAAAAATATATAATTAATTGATTTAAATTCAATTTTTCTCCGTTTTTAAACATTACTTGACTAGCCTGAATTTTGTGGCGCTAGACTTAAATATAGGCTGGTAGCTGCTGCTAGATAAATCGCTCATATGGCTCGGCTTGCCACTTCCAAAGCATCAATATTTTAAGATTTATGATAGTCTAAAAACAGAGGTTTTTTACCTAAAAAGTTGGCATTTATATCATATCAATACCTAATTCATTAGCAAATAATGATATTTTTGTCAAGCATTTTTTCGCAGATAATCTAGATTTCAAGGAAATAAGAGCGTGTCTTCCGTTACCAATCACTACAAAACCCTAAAAATTAGCCCAACCGCAACCCAAGCCGAGATTAAACAAGCATACCGCCGTTTAGTCAAATTATTTCATCCAGACAGCCAGAGTTCGACAGCCGGTCACGAAGAGATTGTCCGCCTCAATGCAGCCTATGAGATATTAGGAGACGCGCAGCAAAGACAATCTTACGATCGCCAAATTTCGCAGCCCAGCGAACAGCAATCACCCTGGACACCAAACATCAGCCGCCAGCAACAACAAGCAGCACGCGACGCCGACGAACAAATGGAACAGTGGCTGATTAAAGTATACAAACCAGTCAATCGAATGCTCAACAGCATTTTGAAGCCGCTGAAAAAGGAAATAAACGAATTGTCAGCAGATCCCTTCGATGACGAACTGATAGAAAAGTTTCAAGCTTATATCGAAAGCAGCCGCGAGTTTCTTTCAAAAGCTCAGAACTTTCTAAGGGCGATGCCAAATCCATCTAATGTTGCTGGAGTGGCGGCCCATCTCTACTACTGCATCAATCAAGTGAGCGACGGGATAGAAGAATTGCATTTATTTACCCTCAATTATGACGATCGCCACTTGCACACAGGCCAAGAACTCTTTAGAATTGCCGCTAGACTGCGGCGGGAAGCACAGGATGAATTAAAAATCAGAAGTTAGTGAGTTGAAGGAGAGCGGGAGATGGGAAAAATTTCCCAATTCCCAAGGACGTTGGAGGTTCGAGCGCGAGGACACTCGCACGGAAGGAAGTTGGACAAATGACAAATGACCAATGACAAATGACTAATAACCAATGACAAATGACCAATGACCAATGACCACCCTTCGGCTTCGCTCTTCGGGCGAGATGACCAATGACCAATGACCAATGACCAATAACAAATGACCAATGACCAATGACTGTCAAATTCCAAAAAGAACTTGAATTCGCTTCCTAATTTTAATAAAAGGAGTGTGATCGAGAGAGTCATCACCTAACAATCCCAAATCTCTCAAAGCTTGCTGGCGTTCCGACAATTTTTGAGCAATCTGATCTGCCAAATTCGGCTGTTCGACCAAAAGTTTTTGCAAGTCGTGGCGTTCCACCACAAACAAAATTGCATCTTCTCTAGTTTTAACAGTCGCGGTTCTAGGAGTTCCCAACAGCAGGGATATTTCCCCAAAAAACTCCCCTTCGTGAAGCGTCGCGATATACTGATCGGCTTTTTGAGAAAGCACTTCGACAGCACCGGAAAGAATAATATAAAAAGAATCACCTGGGTCATTTTCTTTGCAGACAATCTGTCCTGCTGGAAACAGTTGTCGGTACCCGTATTCAATTAGCTGTCGCAGTTCTAAATCCGTACACTGTTCAAAATAAGTTACTCGCCGCAACAAATCTCGTAGCGTCCAATTATTAGGCGATTTAGGCCCGGGATTTTTATGCTCGGAAACGGTGGAATTAGATTTTATTTCTGCTGAATGTTTGGTATTCTGCGGAAAAACTTGACCCTGAGAATTATCGTCTTTGTGATTGTTCTGCAAAAGTTTAGTTAAGTCTTGCGGGTTTCGCAGCCACAAATCGCGCTGGGGAAATGGAATTTCGATGCTGCGGTGGCGAAATTCGTAATCTATTAAAAAATTGACAGCACTTTTAATAGCATCGCTTTCCTGCGGCTGATCGATCCAAATTAAAAGTTCAAAATTTAAAGCGTTGTCTCCAAAACCGCGAAACCATACTTTAGGAGAAGGATGAGATAACACATTCGATTCTATCCGCGCCGCAATTAACAGCGCTTCGGTAACTAATACTGGGTCAGTTCCATAGGCAACGCCGACGGGGATATGAAGGCGACATCTTGGGTCTCTATAACTCCAATTAATAATGTTGGTTTCGACAAATTTAATATTTGGTATAATGACAAAAAGACCGTCAATAGTTTTGATAATGGTCGAACGAATCGAAATATTTTCTACTGTTCCTAATAAATGGTCAATTTCAATAAAATCTCCGACTCTAATTTGGTGTTCCAAGAGCAGAGTGAGACCGCTGATAAAGTTGCTGGCGAGATTTTGCAAGCCGAAGCCGAAACCAATGCCGACGACGCCAGCTAAGACGGTGAGAGAAGTAAGGTTTATCCCCGCACCTTGCATGACAAAGATACACCCAATACTTGCTAAAATATAGCTGATGATAGTCGAAATTGCTTCTCGACTGCCGCGATCCAATCCCATTCTAACTAGCAGGCTGCGCTTGATTCCTTCACTGATAATCCGAGCTACAATGAAGGCAAATAAAGCTAAAATTATCAGTTTGACGATCGCGCCGATCGACAGATGAGTGTCCCCGACATAAAATAGCGGGGTTGTCATCGCACCCCAAAAATGTTCAAAAAAGCGATCGGCTGATTCAGTAATCCAATTCATTAATAGTTGGTGATGGCGAGTGGGTGATGGCGAATGGGCGATGAGTTTTCGTTGCAATTGAACGGCAAACTGCTAACTATCGCAGAGCTTATACGAAAAACTAGAACTGGATTGAGCCCTATGTTGCAAAAAGGTACGGGCGGCGCAACTATACCTCTTGATGAATTGCACTTTCTCAAAGACTGGTAAGTGATGCGTTAGCAACCGATGCCGAGAAACTGTTTTGTAGCGGTATTTTTTGCCGGATATCTGTGTGCTGGGGCTCTCCGGGGCCTGGGGATGTGGCGGCGGCGTGTTGCCAGTATCTAGAAAATTGGTAGAACTTCATTCAGTACAGCACCCTAAAATTATCGAAAAATTCCAGCAAAAATTGGTTTATGCTTAAAGGAGTAAGTCCTTTACAGAACTTAACAAGCTTACTCTACTTGACTTTTATGCAGTGCATCATCAATCGTCGGGCACAGTTTTCGGCGAGTCACCGGTACTGGCTGCCGGAATTGAGCGCAGCCGAGAACTTTGAGCGGTTTGGCCCAACTGCGCGCGCACCAGGACACGGACACAATTACGTTCTTTACGTTTCCATGATAGGAGAACTCGACGAGTACGGCATGGTACTCAACTTGTCTGATGTCAAGCACGTCATCAAGCGGGAAGTGATCCAGGATCTCGATTTTTCCTACCTTAACGAAGCGTGGCCGGAATTTGAGCAGACTCTGCCAACTACCGAAAACATAGCACGGCAAATTTGGCTGCGGCTAGCTCCTCATTTGCCTGTGAGCAAAATTCAATTGTTTGAACACCCGGAACTTTGGGCTGAATATTTAGGAAATGGCATGGAAGCTTATTTAACTCTGTCTACTCATTTTAGCGCCGCCCATCGGTTAGCTCGTCCCGATTTGAGCTTTGAAGAAAACTCAGAAATTTACGGCAAATGTGCTCGGCCTAACGGTCACGGTCACAACTATCATTTAGAGGTGACGGTTAAAGGAGAAATGGATGCGCGGACTGGGATGATTGCTGATTTGGGAGCTTTGCAAAAAGCTGTTGATGATTATGTTGTTGAACCATTCGATCACACTTTTTTGAATAAGGATATTGCCTATTTTGAAAATGTGGTGCCTACTGCCGAAAATATTGCAGTTCGGATCGGTCAATTGTTGCGATCGCCCGTTCGGGAATTGGGCGCAGAGTTGCACAAGATTAAGCTGATTGAAAGTCCGAATAATAGTTGTGAAATTTACGGTGCTGATTTAGATGCAGCGACGGCTGAACATCAGCAACTGTCAGCAGTTTTAGCTGGCGTTTAGAGTTAAAAATCTGGTTGGTTGGGGCTGGTTCACCCAGATATTGATCTAATGAGACTGTGATTGCACAACTGTTTGACTCCTAGGTCAATCGCAGGTGCAAGGCAGATAACGCAGACTATTTCAACATAGTTTGCGTTATCTGCCATCAGTCTATTGTGCAGATTGGTGAAGCCGCCCCCATCATTCCGAAGCTGATGCAACCGGATGAGGCTGGACAATATATAGCCGAGGCTCAAAAAGGTGAGGTAGAGGGAGAGATTTTAGATTTTAGATTTTAGATTTTAGATTGAGGGATTGATGGATTGAGAGATCGATCGGTGAATACCTCATCTTTCCCTCGAAATGCTATATTATTTGACCGAAGTTGTACGGCCACAATTATTGGCACTTTTCCTGACAAGTCAGACGCAGCCCGTATTTTAGAGATAGTAAGTCAGTATTCCCGGTCTCAGTTATTGTACAAGGCTGAGAGTATAAAGGCCGATCGCCCGATCGCTGACAAACCAGCACTAATTTTTCCTAGATGAGTTGACGTTTATGCGAGTCTCAAATGTAGCTCTCTTGACTCTGGCCGCCCTCGCATCCCAGAATTTAACTGCTAATGCTAACGCTGCTCCTGCTGCAAGTCCCGTCTCGGGTGGGACACCGCAGGCTAGGAACTTTGTGGATGCGGTAGATCGTAGCGCATCCCGTCCGGCTGAGTCAATTAGCGCGCCTGAGACGATCGCCCACGAACAATTTTCGCAGCCAAGTGCTGTCAAATCGCCGGCTGGTTTGCTGGTAGCAGCCGCCGGGCCGGAGCTATCTGGTGGGGCCAAAACCAACCGGAATACTGCTGCTGCATCCGGTGACGAACTGACCAAATCTTTACAAGAAACCTGGCTGAGTAAATTAATCGCCAATGGGGTTAAAAACAATCCTCAAGTTCGTGACGCTTTCGATTTTATTTCACCGCAGAGCGACAGTGCTGAATCTGGATATGGTTTTAACAATACCATAAATCTGCTGAATATTTTGCTAATTCTGGGCACGATATTTCCACCAGTGACAATTGCCTTTTTTTGGGCAATCCGCAGGCTAGTAGTCAGACAGTTAGTTGCGGATGCCAATAAAAGATTGCACGGGATTGGCGTGTTGGAATCTGAACTCACCAATTCTAGCCAACTGACTCAAAAATTGCGGGATGAATTAGAAGCGCAACTAAGTGCAGCTAAACAATCCATAGATTTTTTAACTAGAGAAACAGAAATTTCCAAATCTTCCGTCGAGCAAATTGAGACTCTCAAATCTCAATTTCTCATGCACCTGCAAGTTTTGCTGACAGAAGTTTACGAGAAAAAATCGCAAATTGTTCAAGAGATTTCCCAAGTTCCGGCAGTTGTTGCCAAAGAAGCTGTAAAACTCGCACCTCAACCGCAGGTAAATAATTCTCAACCTTCGCAAACTTCACCTGCTACCGAGGGCGAAAATCAGATTGCTGACGATTATATCAAGCAAGGTGAAGGGCTTTATCTTCAAGGCGATTATGATGGGGCAGTAGTCTGCTTTGAAAAAGCTATTTTAATGAATAATAATTTGGGTGAGGCGTGGTATTGGCGCGGAAATGTGTTAATAAAATTGCAGCGTCACGAAGAAGCACTCGCCTGTTACGACCAAGCAATATTAATTAAACCGGATCACTGGGAAGCGTGGTATAATAAAGCGAATTTGTTGGCTAAATTGCAGAAGTACGAAGAGGCGATCGCCAGTTACGAGCGAGCAAGTTCCAGCGAGTCGCGAACATACGCTTGTTGGCACAGCATAGCAGCTTTGTTGGGAAAATTGCGGCATTACGAAGAGGCGATCGCCAGTTACGATCGCGCCCTGGCTATCAAAGCAAGCGATAGCGAAATTTGGCACAACCGAGGCGCGATGCTGGGTAAAGTACAGCAGCACGCCGCCGCAGTCGATTCTTACGATCGCGCTCTGGCTCTAAATCCCAAGAGATACGAAACTTGGTACAACCGAGGTAATATGCTGTGGAGACTGCTGCGCTACAGCGAGGCGATCGATTCTTACGATCGAGCTTTGGGCATCCGGCCCGACAAATACGAAGTTTGGTACAATAAAGGCGCCGTGCTGGGAAAAATGCAGCGCTACCAAGAGGCGATCGCCGCCTACGACAAAGCAATCGCGATTAAACCGCAGGATTTTGAACTGTGGCACAACCGAGGCGCCGCTTTCGAGAAACTGTCGCAGCACTCCTCCGCAATTGCATCTTACGAATCAGCAATCGCCGTGAATTCTGAGTGTTACGAGGCTTGGTTTGGTAAAGGCGAATCTTTGACAAAATTGCAGCGCTATCAAGAGGCGATCGCAGCTTACCAAAAAGCGATCGCGCTGAAGCCGGATTCCTATGATGCTTGGCACCACAGCGGTACAGCTTTGTCACAATTAAATCGCTACGAGGAAGCAATGGCCGCCTACGATCGAGCGATCGCGATCAAACCCGAAAATGCCGAAGCTTGGCGCGATCGAGGCGCAATTGCCTCAGAATTAAAGCAGGATCAAGAAGGATTTGCTGGTGCCGAAAAAGATACAGCAGTTGACAGTTGACAGCTTGCGCGCTCGCGACTTGCCCGCCCGCGAAGTCGAGGGGAGTCGAAGAGTGGACAGTGGACAGTTGCTTCGTCAAGGAAATCAAACGGTTTCTGCTATGGGCTCTAGGCTCTATTCATGAGGTTATTTATGTCCTCACCGCTGTGGCGATTGCTATATATCGTGTCCCAGAAATTGACCGCAACAAAATTCATTCGATCTTTTTTATGATAGTAATTCACCGGACACTATCTGACAATCCGATGAATATTCGGACTGTTAGTTAGCCGTAAAGTGTACGCAGATAGCTACACTTTTTTATTCAAACTCTACGCGGAGGCGTGCAGCAGATTTTTGGCTGCATCAAATATTTCAGGAGTTACGCATCGAGCCAAAGAAACCGGGTTTTTTGCCGAATCTGCGGGCCCAAACGAAAGATTTTCGTCAAAAACCCGGTTTCTGAGTACCCGTGCGTAAGTCCTATATTTATATATTTTATTTTTTGACATTTTTTCCTGAAACTGTTTAATTCAATAGAAACATATAGCTCAACTTTTCGTAATTATTGCAATCGGGTCGCGCCATTTTCTAGGAAGATGAATAAGTATTAATTCGGGTTGAAATAATCTTTAAATATCGGGAACATTGCAACAGCATTCTCATTCTCGACTTTTAACAAGAGATCGAATCGGAAATACAGTGGCAAACATAGCGCCACAGCATAAAATTGCACAGAGCGATTACTTGCCGGGAAAAAGATAATAAATACTGACATAAATCCCCGGTTTTATAGCAGCTCATCTGTCAATTAAAATCGCGCAATCTTAGTCTGAACAATCTCTACAGGTGCTTCTACCAAAAGCAAAATAAATTAACCTGTGGAGTAAAAAAAATGGCAAACATAACAGGAACTCTCGGCCCCGATGTGATGCCGGGAATCTTACCAGACGGACGCACAATTAGTTTGGGAAATTTGCTGGGTGACGACACCATCAGCGGGCTAGAAGGCAATGATGCAATCAGTGCAGGGTCAGGAAATGACCTGGTATACGGCGGCCCCGGCAACGATATTGCGAACGGCAACGAAGGCGACGATCAAGTATACGGCGGTAAAGACGATGACCAAGTATACGGCGGCAAAGGTAACGACTTAGTTAGAGGCGACATCGGCAATGACAGCGTTTTCGGCAACGACGGAAACGACACTATCTTCGGCGGCAAAGATAATGACACGATGTTCGGCGGCAAAGGCAACGACTTGATTCTGGGCGATCTCGGCGACGATGTGCTTTACGGCGACCTCGGTTCTGATACGATGAGCGGCGGTGGCGGAAATGACATTTTTGCGATCGGGCGAGTCGGCGACGGCAAACCCACAGCCACCACCGGCGGCCCCGGAGTCCCCGATGCCGACGTAATTACCGACTTCCGAGTGGCAGGAAATGATGTCATCCAGTTATTTGGCGGGCTGCAATTCAGCGATTTGCAGTTTATTGATGGTACAGGATCGAATGGGATTGCGATCGGCAACACCCTCATTCGCGATACCGGCACCGGCGAGTATTTAGTCAACATCCAAGGTTTGAGCGCAGCCCAACTGAGCGCGAATCCGGCGTGGTTCCAATCGGCCGGATTCCCGGTACCAACGCCAACGCCAACACCGACTCCAACCCCAGCCCCAACCCCGACTCCAGTTGTGGGTGCAGGCGTCTTGAACTTCAGCCAGCCCACCTACAGCGGCACAGAAGGAAATAACGTCACAGTCAACGTCACGCGCACCGGCGGCTCTCAGGGCGCAGTATCGGCAAACTACATAATTACTCCCAGTGCAGTCAACGGCGCAACTCCCGACGACTACACCGCCGCGCCCGCTCAGACAGTCACCTTTACTGACGGACAAACTGCCGCTCAAATCAGTTTCAATCTAAAAGCTGACGGCTTAGCCGAAGGAACTGAGACAGCGATTTTGCAACTTTTGCCTCCGGTTGGTGGCGCGACTTTGGGCACTTTGCCGGCGGCGATTTTTGGAATTTCCGATCAGCCGACAGTACCTGCAACGCCGACACCGACTCCCCCCGGCGGAATTCTCAACTTCAGCCAGCCTACTTTCAACGGTACCGAAGGCGGCAATGCTACGGTGCAAGTTACGCGCACGGGCGGCAGCCAAGGCGCAGTATCGGTAAACTATACTGTCTCTCCGGGTGGAGCTAACGGTCAAGCGAGTCCTGCTGACTACAATGTGGCGCAGCCCCAAACGGTTAGTTTTGCTGACGGGGAAACCTCGCCCAAGACTATCAGTTTTAATCTGGTGGCTGATGGCTTAGCTGAAGGAACTGAAACGGCGATTTTGCAGCTTCAGGCTCCCGTAGGCGCTGCGACTCTGGGTACTTTGCCGGCGACTATTCTGGGGATTTCTGACGCCATTGTGGCGCCGACTCCGACTCCTGCGCCGACTCCGACTCCGACTCCGACACCTGCGCCGACTCCAACGCCTGCGCCGACTCCAACGCCTGCGAGTATTTTCCAATTCAGCCAGCAGAGTTACACGGTGAGTGAAGGCGGTGTGGCGACGATTAACGTTACTCGATCGGGCGGTACTGCTGCTGCGACGATCGGCTACGCTACAGTTGATGGTTCGGCGACTTCTAGCGGTACCGCACCTGATTACACTGTGGCGGCGGGTTCGCTGAACTTTGCGGCGGGGCAAAATAGCGCTAGTTTCACGATTGCAGCTCTGAGCGACATGATTCTGGAATCGTCAGAAACAATAAATTTGGTACTCAGCGGCGGCAATGTGGGCAGCAATCCGTCAATTTTGACGATTCTGGATGTGCCGCCCGTCCCGACTCCGACGCCGACTCCGACGCCTTTTCCGACTCCAACGCCTTTTCCGACTCCAACGCCTGCGCCGACTCCAACGCCTGCGCCGACTCCGACTCCGGGTCAAAACACGTTTTTCTTCAGTGCGGCTACTTACAGCGTCAACGAGGGCCAAACTGCTCCGATTACGATCAATCGCGGTGGCGATCTTTCTGTACCGGCCACGATTTTGTTCCGCACGGGCGACGGTACTGCTCTGGCTGGGGGTTCTCAACCTGATTATACGGCTGTAGTTCAAGCGGTGAATTTTGCACCGGGACAAGCTAGCGCCCAAGTTCCGGTTCAAAGTTTATTTGATAGCATCGCAGAGCCTACTGAGACGATGAATTTGTTCTTGAGCGGCGGTACTTTGGCGAGTCCTTCGGCTGCGGTGTTGTCGATCGTTGATACTACTGCTGTACCTCCTACTTTCTTCTCTTACGGTTCGTCTCCTGGTTCTGTTGCTGACGGCGCTGCTGGAACTTTTACGATTAACCGCAGCGGCAATACTGGGGTTTCAGCTTCGATCGACTTTTTGATTGTTGCTCCCGGCGGCGGTCAACCCGTGAACAATGTAGACTTCAACATTATCGGGCCCTACGCTCAGAAACCCTCGGGAGGTGCGGTGAACTTTAATCCCGGTCAAACGAGCGTGAGTCTGACAATTAACAATGTTCCTGGGTTAACTGCTGGGACTGTAAACTTAGGTTTTGGCCCTGGTGCGATCGGCGCTCCGGCATCTACGGCAATTACTCTACTCTAAGGCTATTAGTAGGGCAATAATTGCTTGTCCTACTAATAAGTCTATGGCGTGATTTAAACCATGTTTTTTTAAGATTTTCCATTTAAAGTTTTCCTCTTTTCGCCACTCCGTTTGGAGTGGTTTTTTTTGTGGTAAGCTTAGATAGACTGTTGACAAAGGAGAATAGTTATGTCTATTCAGACTCAAAGACGGCTATTTACAGTGCAAGAATATCACCTGATGAGTGAGGCTGGCGTATTTAGAGATAACGAACGAGTAGAACTTATCCAAGGAGAAATTATCCAAATGGCAGCAATTGGTAGGCGCCACGCCGCCCGTGTCGATCGCCTTACAGAGTTTTTTGGCGATCGGGTGCGAACACGTGCTATTATCCGCGTGCAAAATCCTATTAGCCTTGATGATAATTCTGAACCTCAACCTGATATTGCTTTAGTACAACGTCGCGCTGATTTTTATGAAGAATCCCTGCCAAATAGCGAAGATATTTTGCTGTTGGTAGAGGTAGCAGATAGTACCGTTAATTACGATCGCGATGTGAAAGTACCAAATTATGCTCGTTCTGGGATTCAGGAAGTATGGTTGTGGGATCTTGAGGTTAATTGTTTAGAAGTTTACCGCAATCCCACGCCAAACGGCTACACTTCCGTACAAAAGATTGAGCGCGGAGAACAAGTCTCGCCGCTGGCTTTTCCAGAGTTCGCAGTCAGTATAGATTTGATTTTGGGTTAGGAAAATTCCCAGGGAATAGCTGCGCCGATTACTAGAGATAATTTAATATTACAGACGAATATGCTAAAATAATAATAACTGCTGAAAAAGGAGAATAGTTATGTCTGTTCAAATGCAAAGACGGCTATTTACAGTCCAAGAATATCACCTGATGGCTGATGCTGGTGTTTTTGGTGAAGATGATAGAGTTGAATTGATCGAAGGAGAAATTATCGTCATGGCAGCAATTGGTACTCGTCATGCAAGTTGTGTAAAGCGCTTAGTCCGGCGGTTGAGCGCAATTCCAGAAGAACTTGCTATTTTGGGTGTTCAAGATCCAATTCAGTTGACAGAAAGAACTGAACCTCAGCCGGATGTTGTATTGCTACAGCCTCGTGCTGATTACTACGCTACAGCGCATCCAATACCCTCAGAAGTGTTGCTTTTGGTAGAGGTTTCAGATAGCAATGTTGATTTCGATCGCGATGTGAAAGTACCGAACTATGCTCGTTCTGGGATTCAGGAAGTATGGTTGTGGGATCTGGAAGCGAACTGTTTAGAAGTTTACCGCAATCCGACGGCCAACGGCTACACTTCAGTACAAAAGATTGAACGCGGGGAACAAGTCTCGCCGCTGGCTTTTCCAGAGTTTGCAGTCAGTATTGATTTGATTTTGGGTTAAGGCGATTCCCGAGGAGATAGCTGGTTGGGCGTACTTTTTTGACAGGAAAAATATCACCAGTAAGGAAAGTCCGATTACCTAGGGATAGCAGCGCTTTACAATCATTTATCAATTGCAAAATTAAATATATTTAATATTTAATAAAATTTCTTAAATTTCTTAAATATTTACAGACTTGTGGAATTTTTTATGAAAATTTAATCTTTGCCCAACATAAGTGATAGTATCATATGCCTAAAGCTAGGGGTGCCCGAAGATCCGGGCTGAGAAAACACCCTTAGAACCTGAGTCTGGGTAATACCAGCGGAGGGAAGCTGTTTAGGAAGGACATAAGATATGCGTACCGAATGGATCGCTAAGCGTAACGGGCACAGCAATGTATCTCAAATGCACTATGCTCGTCAAGGTGTCATTACTGAGGAAATGGACTTTGTTGCTAAGCGAGAAAATCTCCCAGCAGAATTGATCCGCGCCGAAGTAGCACGGGGACGGATGATTATTCCGGCTAACATCAATCACACGAATTTGGAGCCAATGGCGATCGGCATTGCGTCTAAATGCAAGGTCAATGCTAACATCGGTGCATCTCCGAACTCTTCCAATATGGAAGAAGAAGTGGACAAGCTTAAACTAGCGGTTAAATACGGCGCTGATACTGTGATGGACTTGTCCACCGGTGGCGGCAATTTGGATGAAATTCGCACTACAATTATCAAAGCTTCACCGGTGCCGATCGGTACTGTACCAATTTACCAAGCTCTAGAAAGCGTTCACGGTAATATGGAAAGTCTGACGGCGAACGACTTCCTGCACATCATTGATAAACACGCTCAACAAGGCGTTGATTATCAAACAATTCACGCCGGAATTCTGATTGAGCATCTCCCATTAGTGAGAGATCGCCTGACTGGAATTGTCTCTCGTGGCGGTGGCATTTTGGCGCGGTGGATGCTCCATCACCACAAACAAAATCCTCTCTACACTCACTTTAACGATATCATTGAAATCTTCAAAAAATACGATGTTTCGTTTAGTTTGGGAGATTCTCTGCGCCCGGGTTGCACTCACGATGCGTCGGATGAAGCTCAATTAGCCGAGCTCAAAACTTTGGGACAATTGACTCGCAAAGCTTGGGAACATGATGTGCAGGTAATGGTGGAAGGCCCTGGCCACGTGCCGATGGATCAAATTGAGTTTAATGTCAAGAAACAAATGGAGGAATGTTCGGAAGCACCCTTCTATGTTTTGGGGCCGTTGGTGACTGATATTGCACCTGGATACGACCACATTACGTCAGCGATTGGAGCGGCGATGGCTGGTTGGTACGGTACTGCTATGCTGTGCTACGTGACTCCGAAGGAACACTTGGGATTGCCGAATGCTGAGGATGTCAGAAACGGGCTGATTGCTTATAAAATTGCGGCCCACGCTGCGGATATTGCGCGGGGCCGTCCGGGTGCGCGCGATCGCGATGACGAACTTTCCAAAGCGCGCTACAATTTCGATTGGAACCGTCAATTTGAGCTGTCATTAGATCCAGAACGGGCGAAGGAATATCACGACGAAACTTTGCCGGCGGATATCTACAAAACTGCGGAGTTCTGTTCGATGTGCGGGCCTAAGTTCTGTCCGATGCAGACGAAGGTTGATGCTGATGCTTTGACTGAGTTGGAGAAGTTTCTTGCTAAGGAACCTGTAGCGCTAAGCTAATCTCTGACTGGGGGCGGGTTGACAAATTCTCTGGTTTTAAACCAGAGATTAGAGTGAACCCGCCCTGACAAGATTTACGTTGATAATGTTATGTCGATCGCCCAACCCAACAAACCCAACCAACCATACAATAAACTTAGAGCCCTATTTTTTGGTACTAAGCCATTGTTTGAGATCGGCGATCGTAAAAACGGCCTGAAAATCCAATCCCTGCTCGCGATATAATTGATCTCCACCTTGCTCTCGATCGATCAGAGACAACACGCGATCGACTTTATAGCCAGCACCACGCAACCTTTCCACCGCCTGCATCGCCGATTTACCCGTCGTCACCACGTCCTCCAACACCGCTACATTCGTCCCCTCTGGTAATACGGGCCCCTCAATATACGCCATTGTGCCGTGTCCCTTCGTCTCTTTGCGGACAATTAGCGCTGGAATCGATCGACCTTCCAAAGCCGAAACCACGCTTACCGCAGTTACAATCGGGTCGGCACCCAACGTCAAACCGCCCACAGCCTGCACTTGGGGCGCTAGCATCGAGAGGAGTACGCGCCCCGTCGCCAAAGCACCTTCAGCGTGCAAAGTCACCGGTTTGCAGTTGATATAATAGGAACTTTGCTGTCCCGAAGACAACACAAAGTCGCCCTCGCGATAGGCAAACTCGCACAACAAATCCAAAAGTCGATCGCGCAACACATTTAAATCAGCAGCATCCATAACTTACACCGTGTAGAAAACACAAATAATCCGCCGATAATCAGTTTATATTGGAACCGTAATTAATCTAGAAGCTGAAATATATGAGTCAAAAGTTAAAAAGTCTGAGTGGCGCGTTGATTCTCGCTGTCGCTTCTGTCGCAGTGGCATCAGCCAAAGGAGCTCAAGCAGAACCAGCTCGATTTCACCCAATTGGCGACGACTTCAACCGACAATTCTTTGAAGCTTCAGGAGATTTTTACCACAACGTCAGCTTGCAAGGTTACTTGGGCGATTATTTAGGCATCGGTGCTCCTAGCGGCGTCGTTGCCTTTCCCGAAAAAGAAATGGAGCGGGACGCCAGCCGCATCAACGGGATGTACCGACGAGTCATGCAGCGGCAGGTTTCTAGCGATCCGATTCTCCGCGTCCCGGATGCCACCAATCCCTTTGACGCCTCAATCATGGCTTTACCTCCTGCTTGCCAGATAGCGCCTCAACCGAGTGGCTGTTTCCCGATTTCCCCAGCAGCAGCAGCCCCAGAGCCGTTTGTACCGAGGCAGGAGCAACAACCGCAGGCAGCACCGGGCCCGGTTAGAGGACTGTACAATGTATCGCCAGCGGGTAGAAATTAATTACAGATCAAAAATTTGGTTCGTAGTGAGGAATGCGAGTCCGCATTTACTCAAAGTCACAGGAAGGACTGAAGTCCTCACTACAAACGTGAATTGTCGATGAGCAATTTGATTGGTAGTCAGGAATGCGAGTCCTCACTACAAACCTATGATGGTGAAACAATGCTGCCATCAGGCATGGTTGTATTTTGCAAATGAGCGCCGCCCAAATTAGCTCCCGCCAAGTTCGCTCCTCTGAGATTTGCCCCGGTCAAATTCGCCCCTCTCAAATCAGCTTTGCCGAGATTTGTCCACCGGAAATCGGCAGCACTCAAGTCCGCAAAACTGAGATTTGCCCTCAAAAGATATGCTCCGGTGAAATGAGCTTGTCCGAGGTTAGCTTTAGATAAATTAGCTGCGTAAAAATGTGCTTCAATAAATTCGGCTTGATTGAGATTAGCTTGACTGAGATTAGTATGATTGAGATTGGCGCCGATCGCATTAACTCGAAACATAGCCGCACCGATCAAATTCGCATCTCCTAAATCGGTTTGTTGGATATTCGCACCACTGAGGTCAGCTCCTATTAAATTAGCACCGCTCAAATCAGCTCCCCGGAGGTCAGCAGCTCGCAAGTTAGCTCCTGTTAAATTAGCTTTAACTAAATTAGTATCGAGCAGTTGCGCTCCGGTAAGATTTGCTAAACTGAGGTTAGATTCTGCGAGATTTGCTGCAATTAATTTAGCTTTAAACAAGTCAGATTTGAACAGGTTTGACCGCCCGAGATGCGCGCCTCTGAGATTTACTGATGCCAGGTTAGCTTCGCTGAGATCCGGTTCGAGATTGGGGTTAAGATTTCTCCATTCTATCCAAGTAACTGCACCTTTTTTTAGCAGCGCTAAATGCTGTATGTTTGCCATAATTCCATCTCCTTTAACCCCTACTCCTTGCGCCCAAAAATTGCTGGATTTTCTCGACCCGATACGCTTTCCACCGCCGCAATTGCTGCCTGAGAACCTGCGATAATATCTCGTTCGGCGCCGCCGAGGTAAAGTCGCCCGAAACTGCCGACTGCCTGAACCTCTAAGATGTTAATCGATGCGCCTTTTTCTGCTTCATTGGCAGCCAGCGCTGCATAGGCGGCCGGTTCTACTTCTAAGACATAAAGCGTTTGTCCTGACAGCAGCAATTGTCCGCGCCTGCTGCGGTTGATTAATTGCGTTTGGTGGGGGTCGATGTTGCGAATAATTTGGCTGGAAATTACTCGCGGTTTGATACATTCTTCTCTGCGGACTCCGATGAATTCTAGAATTGCTAACCCGGCGGCGCGGGTTTCGCCTTGCTGGCCCGAGTGTACTTCCAGCAAGCCGTACAGGCGTTCGACTATCTGCACTCCCGGGCGCACGGAGGCTGATTTGAGGGCGACATCGGTAATTCGGTTAATTTCGATACCGGGCGAGATTTCTATCCACAGCGACGCATCCCCCGGCAGCGGCAAAAATCCGGCGGCGATGGTGCCAATGTATGCTGCGTGCTGCGGCTGCAAGTTGTCTAGAAATACGTAGCTGCGTAGCTCTATTCCCAATTTGTTTCGATCTCCGTCGTTCGAGCTTTAAGTGTTGTCTGTGCAATACCTGAGTTTACCTTTTTTTGTCAACAGTAGATTGTCTATTATATTTGGTGCTTCTATCTCACAAGCAACCAAGCTGTAATGCCCGCCCTTGTCTGTTGCCCGAAGGCCACAGCAAGTCACGTTTCATTTGATGCGCTTGCTCAAAAAAAATTGGAGATCAATCTGTAGTAATAGCTGGAGTTGATCAATCTTTACTGCTACAGGTGGATTTAACTTTAATTGCCGATCGATATATTGGTGATAGTTAAAGATTTTTGCAGCCAACAGAGAGCATTTGAATTATGAAACGTTCTGACTTAACCAAAACAATCGGTGCCACTATTATCGCTGCTGGTTTAGCAATTGCTCCAGCTCATCTGCCAGCTTCTGCTCAGACAAATACTGCTCCTGGTACTAACAGCAGAGACACCACAACTACAACCACAACTCCTCGCTCGGGTGTCTACAGTGCTGAGAACGATCGCGATTTTGATTGGGGATGGCTAGGCTTGCTCGGCTTGTCGGGTTTGCTCGGTTTGATGCCCCGCAAACGCCAAGAAAATGTCCGCTATACTACCACAGTGAACGATCGCGAGCCCGCAGTTCGTACAGATTTGCGCTAATGCTCCAGTATAACCCGCTGTGGGCATGATGCAGGGACAGGATGTCTTAACCTGTCACAATAGCGCGAATAATCATCAAAAACCTCCACCTGTGAGGTTTTTTTGTTGGATTTGATGTACATTCGATTGGTTTGTAGTGAGGACTTTAGTCCTCAAAAAAGAGAGGACTAAAGTCCTTACTACGAACCTATTTTATGGGTTTTTTGTGCAGTCATTCGGGTTGGTAGTGAGGAATGCGAGTCCTAGGAAAAGAGAGGACTAAAGTCCTTACTACGAACCTATTTTATGGGTTTTTTGTGCAGTCATTCGGGTTGGTAGTGAGGAATGCGAGTCCTAGGAAAAGAGAGGACTAAAGTCCTTACTACGAACCTATTTTATGGGTTTTTTGTGCAGTCATTCGGGTTGGTAGTGAGGAATGCGAGTCCTAGGAAAAGAGAGGACTAAAGTCCAATGGCACTGAAAAAGTCTGAATCACGGCGCCAGTTTAGATTTGAAGGTAGAGCGAGGTTCCTGCATTCGAGGATAGGGCTTCGGTCTGCGTTTCAAGACTCTAGGTTCGGAAC
>NZ_JAAFKD010000021.1 GCF_013299165.1 Microcoleus sp. bin38.metabat.b11b12b14.051 | reverse complement strand
AGTTGACAGTTGACAGTTGACAGTTGACAGTTGACAGTTGACAGTTGACAGTTGACAGTTGACAGTTGACAGTTGACAGTTGACAGTTGACAGTTGACAGTTGACAGTTGACAGTTGACAGTTGACAGTTTTGATAAACATATAGCCTTTCTCAAAAAGTTAAGGTATGTAGTTGGGATGAGAGCCCTATACGTTTAATGGTTATATAAGCTGTCAGTCATACCTCATCTATCTGAGAAAGGCTATAATACGATACGGTGGTTTCAAGCTTCCGGTGTTGTGAACCGAAGTGTATTGTTGATACTTTAATTTGTTAAAGTCGAATGTTAGACTGATGGCGTTCGACTTTAACACAGTCTCCTAAAGGCAAGCTTCTAAGTCCAATCAAATACGATTTTCAATTAAAGAATGGGGAATAACTGACTGCTTGAATGTTGGGAACTTGCCTAAAGTGGTATTCTTTTGTGAAATTGGTATAAAATCTAAGGTCTAAAATCTAAAATTGATATGGTTCACCAACCTCCATCGGGTGCAAGAGATTTATTGCCCCTTGACGTTGCTCAAAAAATTGCGATCGAACGGCGCTTACAGCAGGTGTTTCACCGCTGGGGCTATCACCGGATTATTACCTCTACTCTAGAAAGGCTGGAGACGTTGATGGCTGGGGGCGCGATCGACCGATCGACCTTAATTCAACTCCAAGATGCTGAAGATGGAGAACTTGGCTTGCGGCCGGAATTGACAGCATCCATCGCCCGCGCGGCTGCAATGCGGATGTCCGGGACAAACTGGCAGCCCCAGCGCCTCTACTACAACGCGAACGTCTTCCGCAAAGGCCCGGATACTGGTTCAGGCGGGCAACAGGAGTTCTATCAAGCGGGGGTAGAACTACTCGGCGCGGGCGGGAGCGTTGCAGATGCAGAAGTGCTGCTGCTGCTGTCTGAGTGCTTGCAAAACTTAGAAATTGATGACTGGCATTTGGTGCTGGGAGAAGCGGGCTTGACGGCAACTTTGCTAGAACCGTTTGGGCCAAACGTGCGCCAAAAAGTGCGATCGGCGATCGCAAATCTCGATCGCATAGCCTTGGAAACATTGCCACTGTCGGACGAATTGCGATCAAGAGCTCTGCTGTTATTTGACTTGCGCGGCCGGCCAGAAGATGTATTGGAGATTGTGGCGAAACTGGATTTAGATGTGCCACAGCAAGCCGCGTTAAATGAACTCAAATGTGCGATCGAGCTACTGGACAAATGTCAAGCAAAAATCCCCAACTTGAAATCTCACATCCACCTCGATTTGAGTTTAATTCAAACCTTTGACTACTACACTGGAATAGTGTTTGAAGTTGTCAGCGGCAGCAAAAGCGGACAGCGAGTGTTAGGACAAGGCGGACGGTACGACCAACTGTTAGGACTGTTCGACCCCCAAGGGCAAAATTCCCCCGGCATCGGGTTTTGTTTGAATATTGAAGATTTGCACCAAGTGTTGCTGACAGAGGGTCAATTACCCGCAGAGACAGCAGCCAGCGAATGGTTGGTAGTGCCTCAAATACCCGAAGCCGCAGCCGCCGCCTTTGATTATGCCCGGAAACTCCGAGAGTCTACTCCGCAAGTGCGAGTGGAGATAGATTTGGCAAATCGCGAGACAGAAGAGGAGGCCAGAGACTACGCGCGCGATCGTAGAATTGGTCAAATTGCCTGGGTAAATGCCGAAGGTTCCCCAACAATTGAAAAGGTAAATTAAGCTAATTGGTAATTGGTAATTGGTAATTGGTAATTGGCAATTGGTTAAAAATCACCCGATATGATATTATGTATCCTGCTGATTCAGAAAAGGTTTTGCCAATTGCTAATTGCTAATTCCCGATCTAACTAAAATGTTTTGAGAGAACACTATGGCGCACACTATCGTTACAAATATCTGCGAGGGAGTTGCTGATTGTGTCGGCGCTTGTCCAGTTGCTTGCATTCACCCCGGCCCCGGCAAAAACGTCAAAGGTACCGACTGGTTTTGGATTGATTTTGATACCTGCATAGACTGTGGCATTTGTTTGCAAGTGTGTCCAGTCGAAAATGCGATCGTTGCAGACGAAAGACCAGAATTGCAGCAAACACCAACTTGATAGTAATTGATGGCTAGATAGCCCATCACTTACAGACAGCATTATCAATCCGGTTTCTTCAAAAATTATGCGTTAACAAACTCAAAATTTATGAAAAGAAACCGGGAATATTTGACATTAGTTATAAACTCTTTCCCTTCCCTTCTCCTCTTTTCCTTCGCGCCCTTTGCGCCTTCGCGGTTCGTTAAAAAAAGCCTATAAAAAAATGCAAAATATCCTACTTACCCCCGAACAAATATTATCAATCCGCAGCCACGGCGAAAGCGCTTATCCCGCAGAATGCTGCGGTTTATTATTAGGTACAATCGCCGAGGGTGTGAAAACTTTAGTAGAAATTTGGCCGGCTGAGAATGCTTGGAGTGCAGAAGCCCAGGAGAATTGGCCCGAACAAAAAGACTTGACAGAAAAACGCAGATATGCTATCAAGCCAGAAGAGATGTTGCGGGCGATGAAACATGGGCGCGATCGCAATTTCCACATCATCGGCATCTACCATTCTCACCCGGATTGTGCCGCAGTGCCCTCAGAGTGCGATCGGACAATGGCCTGGGCCGAATACTCTTACATCATCGTATCCGTCAAACAAGGCAGTTCAGAAGACCTCCGCAGTTGGAGTCTCGACGCCGAGGGGAACTTTCAATCAGAGGAAATTGTCACAGCCGAACCGACTCAGATTAAGAAATAATTACTAAACATAACAAACACGCAAAAATGCGAAAGATTCAGATAGGATGTAATTCAAAATCTGGATATAACAGAATATCATGCTAAATCCTAATCTGGACGAGATCCAGCTCAACAAACAAGAATACGAACGCTACTCTCGCCACCTCATCCTCCCAGAAGTTGGATTGGAAGGCCAGAAGCGTCTCAAAGCCGCGAGTGTGCTCTGCGTCGGTACGGGAGGACTTGGTTCGCCACTGTTGCTGTATTTAGCAGCCGCTGGTGTTGGCCGCATTGGGATTGTAGACTTTGATGTTGTTGACCATTCCAATTTGCAGCGCCAAGTAATTCACGGCACTTCTTGGGTTGGGAAGCCGAAGATTGAATCGGCGAAAAATCGGATTTTAGAAATCAATCCTTTTTGTCAGGTTGATTTGTACGAAACTCGCGTTAGTTCCGAAAATGCGATCGCCATTGCCACTCCCTACGATATCATCATCGATGGCACCGACAACTTTCCGACTCGCTATTTAATGAACGACGTTTCCGTGCTTTTGAACAAGCCCAACGTCTACGGTTCCATCTTCCGATTTGAAGGACAAGCAACTGTTTTCAACTACGAAGGCGGCCCGAATTACCGCGATTTGTACCCAGAACCCCCACCTCCTGGGATGGTTCCTTCCTGTGCCGAAGGCGGCGTTTTAGGCGTTTTACCTGGAGTCATTGGCTGCATTCAAGCCACAGAAGCTATCAAAATTATCTTAGGTCAAGGCACAACTTTAAGCGGCAGATTGTTGCTGTACAACGCCTTAGATATGACATTCCGCCAGTTGAAATTACGGCCGAATCCAGTGCGCCCCGTAATTGACAAATTAATCGATTACGAACAATTCTGCGGCATTCCTCAAGCGAAAGCCGAGGAAGCAGAACAACAGAAAATTCCCGAAATGACTGTCACCGAACTTAAAAAGTTAATCGACAGCGGCGCCAAGGATTTTGTATTATTAGATGTTCGCAATCCCAACGAATATCAAATTGCTCAAATTCCTGGGTCGGTTTTAGTGCCTTTACCGGATATCGAACACGGCCAAGGCGTTGCTAAAGTTAAGGAATTGTTGAACGGACATCGCTTGATTGCACATTGCAAAATGGGCGGCCGTTCCGCGAAGGCCTTGGCTATTTTGAAGGAAGCGGGAATTGAGGGAATTAATGTTAAGGGCGGGATTACTGCTTGGAGTCAAGAAGTAGATTCGTCTGTTCCTCAATATTAAGAAGACGGGGCGAATGGAATTCGCGGCGACATAGCCCCGGCGATTGAAATCGCGGCGACACAGACAAAACCCGCCTCCGCGGGTTGAAGATGTCCCGGTGATTGAAATCGCGGCGACACAGCCCCGGTGATTGAAATCGCGGCGACACAGCCCCGGCGATTGAAATCGCGGCGACACAGACAAAACCCGCCTCCGCGGGTTGAAGATGTCCCGGTGATTGAAATTATCTCATTTTCTTGAGTCCGCGGAGGCGGACATTGTTTGTGTAGACGCGGTTTCAACCGCCGGGGCATCTTCGTTTAATTTTACCGAGTAGATTGTTTTGTTCCTTAATATTAAGAAAACCCGGCGATTGAAATCGCGGCGACACAGACAAAACCCACCTCCGTGGGTTGAAGATGTCCCCGGTGATTGAAATTATCTCATTTTCTTGAGTCCGCGGAGGCGGACATTGTTTGTGTAGACGCGGTTTCAACCGCCGTCTCAACCGCCGTCTCATCTTCCCTTAATTTTACCTAGTACATTCTTGAAATTAGCGCCAAACATCACCAAAGACCAAACCACAACCCCCGCGCCAATACTAATCAACAAAACCAGCACAAACGAATTGATTCCCACCTTCATAAAAGGCAAAACAACCACCTGATTCGGAGGGTCTTGTTTGATCAAATAAGGAGAACTCCCAGCCACTACGCCCGCAACTCCCAAACCAAACCCCACAGCTTGAATCGTCACCTCTAATTTCGCATCCCGATAAGCTTCTTCAATGGCGACAACACCTCGAATGGCTTCCATTGCTTTGTCTAGCAAGCCGATGCCGTGGGCGAAATAGCCTAAGTCGGCTTTGATTTGTGCTTGAAACTGCGGCGACGTTTCTTTGCTGAATAATTCGAGAAAGCTTAAATCGCACTGAGTATCAGTGTACAGCTTCCGGGATTTTAAGTCAAGACTTATCTGATTTAACTTATCTTCGTAGTTTTTGGCGTTAATTGCGATCGTATTTTGCCGAAATTCCAAATCTATCAGCAAGCGCGAATACTTGACAGCGCGTTGCGGCATCTCCATTGTCTGACGTTTTAGACCTTCTAATTCCTCTTCCTTTAAACCCGCACCTTTCAATTGCCGCTGCTGGGCTTCGTGTGGCTGCAAATACTTAAAAGTCGCCTCGATATTGAGTTCAATTTGTTTGTATTCCTCGCGAGTCACCAAGTAAAGTTTGCGGGTGTCTCGATAGGCGCGGATAATCTTATTGCGGTACAAAAATAACTCGACAAAATCGCTGTACCGCGTCTCATCCCAGATTTCATCAGTTGCAGAAGTGTTGAAAAACCAGACTATAACGTGGCATTCAGTATCTTGGCGACTGGGATTGCCGTATTCTAAAATTGGGCTACCAAATAACTCGCCTTGACGGTAAAAACTCGGCAGATTGTCACCGGAAATCAACTTTTCTAAACACTGTTGGGCTAATTTATTAAGAAACTGCCCATCTTCCCGCGCCGCCTGGTTTTGTTCGACACTCAGCCAAGCCGTAACTAGCAGAGTTTGACCGAAATAGCTTTGCACAAAATCCGGTAGCAAGCAGTTATCGGGATTAAAGTGTTTGAAAATGCTAACATCGACAGAGGGCGTTTTAGTATTGTTAACTTTTTCGGGAACGTAAATTTTCAAACCCAAAGCATAGCTATCATCAATCCGCAGCGGTTGGGCGAAACCTTTGAGGCTAATTTGCTGGTTATCGTGGGAAATATCCTTAGCAAAACCGAGAGAATTGCGGCCGCCGACAACTTGTTTATCAATCAGGTTAACTCGCCATCCGAGAGGTTCATCTTTTTTGGATAAATAGCTGCCGTTGAATGCTTTACCGACTGCTAATTTAGCTTGCAATATCTCGTTGCACTTTTCCCACAGTTTGGTTAATTCTCCAGGAGAACTTGACTCTGTTTCTGAGGGTTTGCAGAGGTGATAGGCAAATAGATAGACATTTGGGGCATAGATTTTACTATTTTGAGTCATTGCCTTTATCTGATTTCTGTGCATCGAGTTGTTGAAGTTTTTGACAAGCTTCTTCAATGGCTTGACGCAGAGTTTGAGTGGTATTGGTTAACATCTGTTGTGTAGCTGGAGTTGGTTCGCCCGCATCGCCGAAATCTTTTTTATTGTTAGCTACATCTGCTTTTAAAGTTTCTCCCAATCCATGATGGGCACACCACTTGCTGATAGTCATCGCAATCGGGAATAATTCATCATCGGCTGATTCAGCTATTTCTGTATCTAGTTTGGGTAAATCTTGCCATGCTGTCGGCATGAAAATGCTCGGATTTTCGCGCAGCCATTTGAAGAAAATAATGATAACTTTTTCAGGTTCCATAAAACAAGTCTCCGTTAATAAAATACAGGTTCGTAGTGAGGACTTCAGTCCTTCTCCCAGGTTCGTAGTGAGGACTTCAGTCCTTCTTCCAGTTTCGGTTCGTAGTGAGGACTTCAGTCCTTCTTCCCAAAGCCTCAAAGGACTAAAGTCCCTACTACGAACCTATGCTGGACTTTAGTCCTTCTTCCCAAAGCCTCAAAGGACTAAAGTCCCTACTACGAACCTATGCTGAATATTTTACCTTAAATTTGGTGTTTCCACCTAATATCCAGTAGCACAAAATGCCGCCCAATATATGGGATCACTAAAAGGCTGTTCCTCTGTCGATGCCGCTAACCACAGTTCCACACGTTGCCCAGATTCTTTATCTAAACTTAAGGATTTCACCCAAACTCCAAAATCTTCCTTGCTGACTGCGCGCATCCAGTTTTGGGCGGCGTTCAAAGCGACGGCGACTGAAACTTGATGTAGCAATTCCTGATAAAATCTGATCATTAAAATCGCCGTTTCAAATTCATGGACTGACCACAAAGTGCTCACAACATTCATACTCCCAGCATACAAGAAGCCGCTGGGTAAACCAATGTACTCATCAGTCATTTCAGTTGAACTGGTTAACCCGGTTTCGCAGGCGGAGAGTGTCACGAGATTGCACTTGCTTAACTCTAAATTGGCAAAGATTTCTCGCAAGGTTAGGCATTTTTCCGGCATGGCTTTTCGCCCGCTTCGCATTGTCACGTAGCGGGGAGTTTCGGGATTATCATCTTGAAGCCCCCCCTTAGCAAGGGGGGGTTGGGGGGGGTTAATTTCTGATTCAAGCCCCCCCTTAGCAAGGGGGGGTTGGGGGGGGTTAATTTCGGGGATTGATTCGATGGAATCGGCTAGGACTAGAAGGGACAGCAGCGGATCGTCAAAGTTAAATAATCCGTGACAGGAAAAGTGGATGTAGCTGGCATTCGAGAGGTTTTTGAGGTTTTCTTTGAAGGCGATTTTTGTGGCTTGTTGTTTGATTAAAATGTCATGGGTATCGAATCTTTGTTTGATGATTTGTACTTCCATGTCGGCGTTCTTTAAATCTTCGGTGGGATTCTGAATCGCAAATAATGGCTGAAGTTCGGGGGCGGGAGATGTGCGGGTTTGGATGCGGTTTTGGACGAGTTGCAGGAGTTGCAAACTGGGGGCGTATTTCACGCCGCTGGGGAAGCAGTCTAGGAGGTTTCCGCGAAACATTGTTTCTTGGGTGAACCGGGTTTGTGATGTGAATGGTAGGGCGTGGAGGGGGAATAGGTGCAGGTAGCGATGGGGTACTAATATTAGTTGGTGGCAATGTTTGGGGATTTTGGCGATTATCTCGTTGAGGCGCAAGATTTCGGAGAGTTTGTGCAGTTTGGCGGATAGGGTTTGTTGCCAGATTTTTTGTTTGGCTTGGTCGCGGTATTCGTTGAGATAGTCGTTTTTCCAGGTTTCTAATTCGGCTAATTCGGTGGCGGTTATTTGTATTAAATCTATTTGGTTGCGGGTGATGATGAAGGCTGCACCTCCCCAGTCTTGGTTGTTAAATTTGGGGTTGCCGATGTACCATTCTACTATTGCTGTTTCTGGATCTAATGTTTGTTGGAATTCGGCGATGTTTATGGGTTCGACTTTTTGGGTTAGGGTGAATTCTGGTTCTCGCTGTTTTATCTGTTGCAGCAGTTGTTCTAATTGTTGTAATGTTGTTTCTAGTTTGTCTTTTTGTTGTTGCAATGATTCGGGGCTGAGGGTGCGGGTTTGAGTTGCGCGTTGTGTGTCGAAGTCTTCTGGAACCCCCCCCAGCCCCCCCTTGGTAAGGGGGGGAGTTGGAGTGGGAGAGGATGATTGTGTTTCTAGGAATTGTTGGGAGGCGGCGATTTGGCTGCGTAAGTTTCTGAGTTGTTGTTTTTCTGATTCTGTGGCCGTTTTGGGATAGATTTCGCTGTTGGTGAAGAGTTCGACTAGGTAGCGGGATTTGCTGCGTTCTACGGTTTGGATGGCTTTGTGATATTGTTGGTGGTTGATGCAGGATTGCATCATTTTTTCGTAGATGTTGAGATTTTCTTCTATTAGCTGTCGTTTGCGGCTTGGGGATGTTACCCACTCGCGGGTTTGTTCGACTGATTGGATGGCTTTTTCGTAGCCGAAGATGGCTGTTTCCCACAAGCTTTCGTCAAATCCTAAATCGCCTAAGTTCTGCGCCATTAGAAGACAATTAAGGGGTAAGGTAGTAGGAGTATAAACTTGTAAAGCAGCTTGATAAAATTTAATTGCAATTTCTAAATTATCACCCGTGTCTCCCTTGATTCTGTTACTGTAAGCAGCAGCCAAATTATGTTGAATCATTGCCCAATTTTGGGGAAAAGCATCGCGGGTACAAACTTGTAAAGCTGCTTCATAAAATTTAATCGCCGTTTCTAAATTATCACCCGTGTCTCCCTTGATTCTGTTACTGTAAGCAGCAGCCAAATTATGTTGAGTCATTGCCCATCTTTCGGGAAAAGCTGTGCGGGTATAAACTTGTAAAGCTGCTTCAAAAAATTTAATCGCCGTTTCTAAATTATCACCCCTGTCTCCCTGGATTCTGTCACGGTAAGCATTTGCCAAATTATTTTGAATCGTTGCCGATGTTTCGGGAAAAGCTGGGCGGGTGAGAACTTGTAAAGCTGCTTCAAAAGATTTAATCGCCCTTTCTAAATTATCACCCCTGTCTCCCTGGATTCTGGAATAGTAAGCATTTGCCAAATTATTTTGAGTCGTTGCCCAATCTTTGGGAAAATCTTCGTAGGTGTAAACTTGTAAAGCTGCTTCAAAAAATTTAATCGCCGTTTCTAAATTATCACCCCTGTCTCCCTTGATTCTGTTTTTGTAAGCAATTGCCAAATTATTTTGAGTGTCTGCCCATTTTTCGGGAAAAGCTGCGCGGGTGCGAACTTGTAAAGCTGCTTCATAAAATTTAATCGCCGTTTCTAAATTATCACCCCTGTCTTCCCTGATTCTGTCACCGTAAGCATTTGCCAAATTATTTTGAATATCAGCCCATTCTTCGGGAAAAGCTGGGCGGGTGTAAACTTGTAAAGCTGCTTCATAAAAGGCGATCGCTCTTTCTAAATTATCACCCCTGTCTCCCTTGATTCTCTGACAGTAAGCAATTGCCAAATTATTTTGAGTATCTGCCCGCATTGCCAGATAAACATTGCGGTAGTTCTGCATAAGTAGTGATGCGATTTGATATAACCGATTCTGTATGAGAAGATAAAATGTAAAAACCACTACTTGTTCAGCAGAATCGCGAGTCCAAACGGTTAATGCTATTTTGTTACAAATAATAGCAATTTCTAAGTTGCTTGCCCGACTACCTTGCTGAAGATTTGTAAATATAATACTCAAATTATTTAAAAATCTAGCGAAGAGGTCTGCTTTACCTACTACATCCAAACCTGCTAAAATTTTAGGAACGATATCTCGCAAAAATTCGGCAAATTCATCGTCTAATAATTCTAGATTGGTTTGCAGGATGGCGGTTTGTTCTTCGCTGTCCAAGGTGAGGAGAGATTCAATCAGAGTGAGATAGGCTTGGCGGCGTGCTTTGTTCATTTTTTATAACCCATGTTTGTTGAATTTTACATTTTTTGAGCTGGGAAATCAAGGGGTTTTTCACGATAATCTGAGGTTTGCATTTTAACCGCAGATAAAGGCAGATAAACACGGATGGACGCAGATGTAAGCGCCCAGAAATAACGCGCTTTCCCACATTCCGGCGGAGGTTAAAACCCCCGCCTCAAAGCGAAAGTCCTCTAAAGAGGACTAAAGAACTTATTACTCATTAGTCCTCTTCAGAGGACTTTCGCTATTAGCCAGGGGTTTTAACCCCTGGTGGCTTACGCACTGGCGGCTTACGCACAAAACCCCGATTAACCCAACCCTTCAACTAACAAATTGCGAGCACTATCCAACGCTTCCTGCAACTTACTAGCATCGCGTCCCCCAGCCTGCGCCAAATTAGGCCGCCCGCCGCCTTTTCCGCCGCAAAGTTGAGCAATTCCCCCGATAAACTTGCCAGCTTGCAATCCTTTCCGATTAACTTCTGGACTAAAAGCAGCCACCAAACTCACCTTATCTACATCAGCAACCGATGCCAAAACTACCGCAGCATTTCCTAACTTTTGCTGCAACCTTTCGGCCGCAGTTTTCAGCGCTTCTGCATCCACATCTCCCAATTGAGCTACAATGATTTTGAATTCACCGATCGCCTCAGCCGCATTTAACAACTGGTCAGATTTCACGATCGCCAATTCCGACTTCACAGCAGCCAACTGCTTCTGAGTATCCTTCAACTCATTCTGCAAATTAGTAATCCGGTTCGGCAATTCTTCCGGCTTCGCCTTAAATCGATCGCCCAAATCGCGTACTACCCTGTCTCGCACGTTCAAATAATCCAACACAGCCTGGCCCGAAACCGCCTCAATCCGGCGAGTACCGGCGGCCACCCCAGCCTCGGAAACAATCTTAAACAGCCCGATTTCTGCCGTATTGCTGACGTGAGTCCCCCCGCACAATTCCATTGAAACGCCCGGAAAATCGATAACCCGCACCACGTCGCCGTACTTCTCGCCAAACATCGCCGTAGCGCCTTTTTCTCGCGCTTGGGCGATCGGCATTTCCGCAACTTCCGCAGCGTGGGCTTCGGAAATCCAACTATTAATTAAATCCTCAATTTTCTCCAACTCTTCTGCTGTCACAGCGCGCGGAGAATTGAAGTCAAACCGCAATCTGTCTGTCGATACCAAGGAACCAGCTTGGGAAATTGAATTATCCACAATTTGCCGCAAAGCTGCTTGTAATAAGTGAGTTGCTGTGTGGTTCGATTGAATTCGGCGGCGGCCGCTATTGTCAATTTTGGCTGTCAAACTATCGCCAACTTTCAGTGTTCCCCGTTCTACAAAGCCGAAATGTACAAAGAAATCGGATTCCTTCTTCACATCATCAACTCTCACCAACAAACTCTCTCCACTGTTCAAATAACCTTTGTCCCCAAGTTGTCCGCCGGATTCTGCATAAAACGGCGTTTGGTTCAACACAACTTGTATCTCGGTTCCCGCCTCTGCTGATTCCACAACTTCACCGTCAACCAAGATAACTTTTACTTCGGCTAAACTCGATAATTCAGTATAACCGAGAAACTCGGTTTTCTGAATTGTATTAGCCAATTTATCCAAGGAACCTTGCACCGTTAAATCAATAGTTTGATGAGCTTCTTTGGCGCGAGTTTGCTGTTCCTTCATCGCGACTTCAAAGCCGTTCAAATCGACAGTAATTCCCTGTTCCTCAGCAATTTCTTGTGTCAGTTCTAACGGAAAACCGTAGGTATCGTAAAGCGTGAAAGCATCTTGTCCGCTGATTTGGAGATTGGCTTGTTGTTTTGTGCGATCGACAATTTCCTCAAGCAGCTTCTCTCCCCGTTCCAAAGTCTTGAGAAACTGCGCCTCTTCCCTTGCCAATTCTGCCTTAATTTGAGCTTCGCGGAGGCGCACATTCGGATAAGCAGCTTCCGAAAGGCCGATCGCACTTTCAGCCACCCGCACCGTAAACTCACCTTCAATCCCAATCAGCCGCCCGTGGCGCACCACCCGCCGAATCAACCGCCGTAAAATGTAACCGCGGCCCACATTTGACGCGCGAATTTCGTCTGCAATCATGTGCACCACAGCCCGAATGTGGTCGCCAATTACTTTTAGCGAAACCTTGACATTTTCATCGCTATTGTGGTAATCAATTCCGGCAATTTCCGCTGCCGATTGGACGATCGGGAAAATCAAATCTGTCTCGTAATTGTTAGGGACTTTCTGGAGGATTTGCGCCATCCGTTCCAATCCCATCCCAGTATCAATATTTTGATTTTGCAGCGGTGTTAAATTGCCCTCTGCATCCTTATTGTACTGCATGAAAACCAGGTTATAAAATTCGATAAACCTGCTATCATCTTCGAGGTCAATATTATCGCCTCTTTCCGGGTGGAAATCGTAATAAATCTCGGAACATGGGCCGCACGGGCCTGTGGGGCCAGATTGCCAGAAATTGTCGGCTTCTCCCATGCGTTGAATACGATCGCCCGGAATGCCAATTTCATCGCGCCAAATCGCAAAAGCCTCGTCATCTTCGCGGAAAACGCTAACAACTAAATTGGATGCTGGTAAACCGAAAACTTCCGTAGAAAGTTCCCAAGCCCACGCAATTGCCTGTTTCTTGAAATAATCCCCAAAACTGAAATTCCCCAACATCTCAAAAAACGTGTGATGGCGGGCGGTGCGGCCCACGTTTTCGATGTCGTTAGTGCGGATGCACTTTTGCGAAGTCGTGGCGCGCGGTGATTCTGCCGCCCGCTGGCCGAGAAATATCGGTTTGAATTGTAGCATTCCGGCGATCGTCAGCAACACCGTCGGATCTTCGGGCACTAAGGAAGCGCTGGGCAGAATTTTGTGTCCCCGCTGGGCGTAAAAATCGAGGAATGTTTCGCGGATTTGGCTGCCGCTTAGAGACTTAGGAGTAATAGACATGACAAAAATTGTTAAGTATGTAAAGTTGTAGCAACAATAGAATTTATAGGAATTGAGCACAGGTGTCCAGAAACCGGGTTTTTATACCAGAATAGTTGCTTAAAATCCTCAATCTCGGTGAAAAAACCCGGTTTCTTTGCGGATGAGTGCGTGAGTCCTAACTGACATCTATGTGGATATTTATATCATTATACTTAGTAATGTAAAGACCTATCAAGTTTTACAAATTGTGCTTTACTCGTTTCAAAGACCGTGCTAACTTAACAATAGACACCGGGACAGAAAGAAACAGGAGGTCGCTATATTTAGAAGCAAAGTTCAAGGATATAGACATGGTGTCTCCGGTCTAAATTCCCAGGCGCAGCCGAAATTAACCGAACACAACTTGGAATAGTGGCGACGCTGCCATCGTGCAGTCAAGCCAAACCGCAGTCGAGTCAGACTTATTGTGCTTGCGGAATAAAAGTAAAGCTGCACAAGTTGTAAACCCTAGTAAGAAATTGTTCTCTACCGGAAACACATCTCGTTTGTTAAACAAAACAAAGCTCTCATATTATTGGGTCTGGTCGCTGTCGATCGGGCCCTACGCTTTTTGATAGGGGAAGGGGGAGAGAGGGATAGGGGGAGAGAGGGATAGGGGGAGAGGGGAATTATCTCGATTTTATCAAAAGCTTTTTTGGGGAGTGCGATCTTTGGGCTCGCTTGCTGATATTTAGCGAGATATCCGACTCGGACTGCTGTGAGTCGATCGAGCTTTTAAGTTATATCTTATACATTACGGGCGATCGTCGGGCCCGCTTTTTGCCGTGGGCCGGCGGTGTGGCATTAGGCACGGTCAAAGATGCGATATCATTGAAAAGTAAGTACCAGAGATTAAAACCTACCTCGCGATCGGGGCGAAAGTCTACGAGTGAGGAGCTTGCTGCAAGGCAAGGATAGCAAATCGCTATTTTTGGGGTGCCTGGTTCTGGCTCTGATGATTGCCTCCAAAAACCTCAATTTCAGGAGATTTAAAGTTAAACTTCTCAAAAATATCATCCCCGACTAAGGGGTGGGAGTGTCTAACCGTCGAGCTGTGCCAAGTCAAAAAGCCCCTGTATCTGACAACTGTCAGCAATCACAGTAAAAGTCGGCATCACCTCTTTTGGGCCTGGTTAAACGGTTTGACTAGCAGTTTAACAAAAAATATAGTACAGTTCTTAAACTCACAATTTTAGGAGATTCGAGGTAAAATCATGGCCGAAATCACCAAAGAAGAAATGCGCGAACGCCTGGGAAATATTGACCAGATTCGCGATATCATTTTCGGAGCGCAGCTTAGAGAATACGACAATCGTTTCGATAAAATAGATTCTGAATTGTCGATGATGCAGCAAGATATGCAGGCTCGCATCGAACAGGTGAAAACAGTTCTGACGGCCGAAATGAGGGCGGCAGTTGATTCGTTTGAAAAGAAAGTTAAATCCCTTACCTTAAACACGCAAGAAGAAAGCGCCGACCTGCGGCAGCAAATCGATCGCGTTAACCGCAAATTTTCCAGCAGCATCGAAGCCCTCGACGAGGCGATCGACAATCAAACCAATTCGATTCGCGACGAACTCGGACAAAGCAGAGACCGACTCTCCGAAGAAACCCGCACTCTAAAAACACAGGTTTTTGAAGAACTCGACCGCCGCTTTTCCATGCTCAGAGATGTTAAAGTGTCTAGAGACGACATGGCAGAAATTCTGTTTGAACTCGGCATGAGGCTGAAAGGAACAGAATTTGTGCCCGAACTAAAAGGCGTTGCTGATAATAAGTTAAATACCGACTTTCTGTTACCGGAGCGCCACCACAACGGATAATAACGCATGGCTTTACCGAAAGAAAATCCGGAAGTTGAAAATCAGCTAGAGGGTTTTGTTTCTCAACCTGACGAGCCTGCTGCCGAGGCAGCAACCCAGCTAGAACCCTTGCTGAATCTGTTAGTCGAACTCAAAATTATTGCCTGTTCAAAACAGCAAAATCCCGAGTCTGAAGGTGACAAAAGCAGCAAAAACGGTCAAGCTGGGGCCCTCGGCGGGTTGATGGATTTGTTGAGTATTTCCTCGCCCGAGCCAGAGTCCATTGCAGCACAGCAAAATCCAGCTCCCGAAGGTGACAGCAGCAACAACCACGTTCAAGCTGGGGATCTCGGCGGGTTGATGGATTTGTTAGGTATTTCCTCGCCCGAGCCAGAGTCCATTGCACCCGTTGGGCCAGAAACTGTATCTCCCCAACCTCAGTCTGCTAGTTCGCCGGATGTTACAGGCGATTCCAAAAGTTGGCTGTTCGCTACTCACAAACTCCGCACTTCCGAACTGGAAAAAAACTATTCTTCAGCTAAAACTATAGATGTTTCAGCAGATGTTTCGGATTTTGAGACAGAATCGCCACCCCTACAGGCATTGTCTGACTTGACAATCTCCGATTCTCCCCAGCACCTACAGGCAGAAAAATCCCAGGATTTTGACACCGCTTTAGATGATTTGGCAGGCCCAACTCTGGCATCACCCGCACTAACTGAGCCTCATACACCACTTCCCACACTTTCACAGCCTTCAGAAAAAATCTATGTAGATGCGGTGGTTGCTTCGCTGCAATCGAGTTCAAACTTGCCAGAAGAGCTGATACCGCTATCGCAGCGATCAGAAATCTTGGGGGAAATTAAACAAGACTTAAATGAAGCCGACAACGCGATGGGAAGGCTGCAAAATCTGATTTTTGGCTCCCAAATGTCAGATATCGAGCAAGTGAAAACTCTCCTGGCAGAAACCGATTTGCCCGGGGTGCGCCACCTGCTGGTAACCATCAACGATAAATTAGGAAAACTCGAAGATCAAATCTACAATCCCCAAGAGCTGATCGCGCTGATGTTACCTTGGATCGCAGAAATTCTCAGCCGCAAAATTGTAGATTCTAGAGAAGAAGTTGTCAACGCGATCGTCCCAATTATTGACGAAGTGATTAGGGCGAAAACTGTGGAAAACAAGTCAGCCATGAGTGCGGCAATCGCTGAATTGCTCCCCGACGCACTTTCTCAACAAATAGTCAATTCGCCAGAGGATATTGCTAAGGCGATCGCCCCAGAAATCGGCCTGGCCATTAAAGAGCAAATTCGCCTCGATCAAGAGTCGATCGCCCAAGCCCTCGCCCCGGAAATGGGCAAAGCGATTACAGCCCAGATTGCCCTCGAACGCGACTCTATGGTGGATGCTCTCTATCCGGTAATTGGCAGTACGATCTCTAAATACTTGGCAGAAGCGATTCAAACTATCAATGAAAAAGTGTCAAATAGCTTAAGCATGGAAGGAGTTGGGCGCAAAATTCGCTCCCAAGTACAAGGAGTCTCCGAAGCTGAATTAATCCTCAAAGAATCAATCCCTTTTACCGTCCAAGCAGCCTTCTTAATTCACAAAGCATCCGGCTTGGTAATTTCCGAAGTTCAAAACTCAGAAACCCACCAGTTAGAATCAGAAATGGTAGCAGGAATGCTCACAGCTATTCGCAGCTTTGTTAACGAGTGTATCGTTCAGCCAGGAGAAATTTCCGAACTCAATCAAATTGAATACGGCGACTCCAAAATCATGCTAGAAGTAGCCGGATACTGTTACATGGCAGTCGTGATTAAAGGACAACCGCCCAAGTTTTTTGTTGACAAAATGCGAAAAACAGTTAGTAATCTCATCCTGAATTACGCTAAATTAATTCACGAATTTAACGGCGACCCCGGTACTATACCCGACTCGCTGCACCCGTTTATCAAAAGTTTATTCGACCCGCCTGAAAAGGAAAAATCAAAGAAACCCCCGATCCTGTTGCTCGGCCTGAGCATGGCAGCCCTCAGCTTAATCTTAATACCATGGGGAATTTATCAGCACCGCCGCAGCATCGACCGCAGCATCGAAGCAAGTACCGCTTTAGCTTTAGCCTCGACCCCAGAATTAGCCGTTTACCGCTTAAATGCTGATGTTGACGGCAACACTCTCAAGTTAACCGGAAAATTGCCAAATGCAGAATTGCGCGCCCAAGCTGAAAAAATAGCCGCATCAACTGCACCAAATCTGAAATTAGACAATAAAATTATCGCTGTATATGTACCTCCCGATCCGGTGTTGACGGCGGCCCAGGTGCAGCGGCTCACTGCTGTTTTGAACCGGTTGTCGGGCGTTTCTATTTCTAGTCGGTATGGCGATCGCAAAGTTACTGTATACGGTACAGTCACCGACGGTGCAGACCTCGATAAAATTGCTCAGTCCTTCAAGGAAATTCCCGGCGTTGAGTCGGTAGTCAGCACTGTTAAACTAGATCCGCTCAAAATTGCCAGCCGCATCTACTTCGAGCAAGGAACGACAACATTAGACTCAACATCAGCAGGCATTATCGCCAGTGTCAAAAGTTTCATGGATCAATATCCTCAAAAACATATTAAGATAATTGGGCACAGCGATCGCACTGGGGAACTTGTCATAAATCAACGGTTGTCGCTCCAGCGTGCCGCAGCAGTGCGAGATGCTTTGGTGCGGCAAGGTGCTGACCCCAAGCGCCTCCAAACGGCTTGGAGTTTAAATCCTCCACCCGGCGTGGAACCCAATCAACCGCTAATTTTAAGCAGATGCGTGCTATTTGAACCCATAACTAAGATCGTAAACAGCAAATAATTATGTCAGTTACTATATCTAAGAAAATGTGCATGATTGGCGACTTTGGCGTAGGCAAAACCAGCCTGATCCGCCGTTTTGTCGATCGGCAATTCAGCGACCAGTACCTCTCGACAGTAGGAGTTAAAATTTCCCGCAGAAGTATCGTACTAGAGAACGTAAAACAGCAAGAAATTGTCACAGCCCAGTTGCTGATTTGGGACTTAGAAGGTCATACAAAATTCAAAGGAATCGCACCGACTTACTTGCAGGGAGCTAGCGGCGTTTTAATCGTTGCCGATGTCACCCGCTCCGAAACAGTTGAGCGAATCTCAGAACACATTAAACTTTTTTCTTCAGTCAATCCCAAAGGCTCAATAATCATCGCTTTGAACAAAGTAGACTTGATTGACGAGGAAAAATTAGCACTGCTAGTGGAAATCTCCCACTCAATCGGTCAAGACAAAGTAATAGCAGTTTACACGACATCTGCTAAAACAGGTAAAGACGTTGACGAAATTTTCCACAAGCTAGCTTACACAATGGTAGAACAAGTATGAACCCCCTTTTTCAGAAGCTTTTGGGCCCGCGACAAACAGAGTATCTGGTAGTAAATCACAATTTCATCATTCAGGAAATCTCTGCCGAAGTCCAGAATTATGCCGATACTCCCGGCGACGCGCTCCCCGGTGCAGATGCTCGCATCTGTTTTCCCGAGCTAATTGGCATTGAAAATATCCTGATGTCTATCGTCATGGGACGGCGGCCGAGTTTTGAACTCAAAGGTATCGCTCGGTTTGCCGACAACAACCGCCCTTTATACTTCGATATGTTGGCGATAGAGCATGAAAACGAACAAGATATGGCAAGTAATTTGCTAATTTTGATTGAAGATACCACCGAAAAAATGGTGATGAAGCAGTCATTGATTCAGAGAGCGAATGAAGCCAATCTTTTGGTCAGCGCCTTAGCTGCTTCCAAAGATTATATAGATAAAGTTATTCGCTCCATGGGGGATGCTTTATTGGTGACAACAACATTAGGAATTATCAAAACCGTCAATCAATCGGCACAATGGTTGTTTGGATACAGCGAAGCAGAATTGATCGACCATCCCCTCTCGATAATAGTAGTCGAAGAAAAATTGCTGTACCAAGCTCGCCACCGCTATATTTTGTCTCAAAAAGAGCTGCTCAGAGAACTGGAAGTAGTCTGCGTTACTAAAAGTGGAGAAGAAATTTGGGTAGAATTTTCATGTTCGGCAATTCAGACAGAATTAGAGGGACTGTACGATTTTATCTATATCGGTAGGGACATCACAGAACGCAAGCAAGAAGAAATAGAAATTCGCCGCTCTTTGGCAAAAGAGCAAGAACTCAGACAAGTGAAATCTCGTTTTTTCTCAATGCTCGCTCACGAATTCGGCAATCCTTTGAATACTGTATTATTTGCTACTCAAATCCTCAAAGAATACGGAGACGAGATCACCAACGAGGAAAAACAAGAATACCTAGAACACGTTAAATCAGCATCTAAACACATGGCTCAGCTATTAGATGACGTGCGGTTGCTCAGCAGCGCCGAAGCTGGAAAACTCAAATTCAATCCCGCGCCAGTTGACTTGCCAAAATTTTGCAGCGAGTTAGTGGACTCAATTAAAATTAGTTACGGGAGAAATCATAGAATTAACTTAAGTTGCAGAAAAAAGAATACTTCATCAGCGAAAAAAACACTGCGGGAGTCAGACGAAACCCAACACTGGCCAGCACTTGATGCAAAATTGCTGCGACACATCTTGACAAATTTGCTGTCAAATGCTGTAAAATATTCGCCGATCGACAGCTACATTGATTTTGAATTAAATTGGCATAATGAAGAAGCTACATTTAAAATTAAAGACGCAGGCATTGGCATTCCGATAGAAGACCAAGAACAACTGTTTGAATCTTATTACCGAGCTCAAAATGTGGGAAAAATACCCGGTACAGGACTGGGTTTATCCATAGTCAAGCAGTGTGTGGACTTGCACGGAGGTCAAATCGAATTTGCCAGCGACACAGGGTTAGGCACTACATTTATAGTCACAATTCCATTTGACAAACAGAAGTAATACAATTTTCGCTTTTGGATTTGACAATTGGGAATGACCCAGCCAAAAAATGGAAGCCCCCGACGCTGATGAGCGTCTATCCCAAAATTTGAGACTCCAGTTCAATCTCCCAAATTATCTGCTGTAAAGTAAACCTCAAATCGACTAATGACTAATAACTAATGACGTTGGACGCTGGACGCTGCACGTTAGCGAGCGGGGACAGAACTTATAATGACCAATGACAAATGACCAATGACAAATGACAAATGACCAATGACAAATGACCACCCTTCGACTCCCCTCGACTTCGCGGGCGGGCAAGTCGCTCTTCGGGCGAGATGACAAATGACCAATGACCAATGACAAATGACAAATGACAAATGACAAATGACAAATGACAAATGACAAATGACAAATAACAAATGACAAATGACTATCACGAACAGAGGGCGCGTTCACTACTAAAAATCCAACATGACAAAGCTGTTAAAAAAACTGTTGGTTCCCCACCACTTGGAGTACCTAGCACTGGATCGAGACTTTTTAATCCAAGAGACATCTCTTCAAGTGCAGCGCTTTGCGGACTGTCCCGCAGAAGTAGCGGCCGGCAACGATGTCCGCATTCCGTTTCCCGAATTGGTGGGAACTGAAGAAATTTTAATCGATATTTTTGAAGGGCGGTTGCCAAATTTTGAATTAAAATCGATGACGCGGGTATTAGAAAATGGCTCGCGCCTTTATTTTGATATGTATATCGTCGAGTTCACCAATGACGATGATTATCAGAGATTAATTGTATTTTTTGAAGACGTAACCGACAGGATGGGTTTGGAACAAACTCTCGTCCAAGCTACCAATGAAATGAATATTTTATTGAGTACCTTAGCTGCCACTAATAATTATGTAGAAAAAATTATTACTTCCATGGCCGAAGTTTTGTTGGTAACAACAGCCTCGGGAAAAATTAAAAAAGTTAATCAAGCCGCTCAAGATTTGTTCGGTTACAGCGAATCAGAATTAGTGGGCCAGCAAATAGACGCTCTTGCTGCTGAGGGTGAATCTTTGCAAGCAGTCAGCCAATATCAGAGTCAACTTTCTCAAACGAACACGGAAGTAATTTGCACAGCAAAAACTGGAGAAAAGCTCACAGTTGCCTTTTCCTGTACGGCGATTCCCAGTGAAATGCAAAGGATTTATGAATCTTCGGCCGCCCTCCAAGATTTCGTGTACATTGGTCGCGACGTTACAGACAGACAGCGCTCCCGCAAGCGAAAAGTAGCTCAGTACGTCACCACTCGCATCCTGTCAGCATCTGAAACTATCAAAAAAGCTTTAGCAGCAATTCTTCCCGTGATTTGCGACAGCTTGGGATGGGATATCGCAGAACTTTGGATGCCAGAATCTGGGGAAAAATTGGTGTCAGGAAATAAGAGAATAACTGCGGTTTCCGACCCCAATCTGCTGCGGTGCGTCGCCAGTTGGCAAAAACGCTCAGTTTCGCTCCCCAAATTTTCCGAATCGGCCCAACAAATGACCTGTGGATTAGGCGAAGGATTGCCAGGTCTCGTTTGGACAAGCGGTGCCTCTCAGTGGATTGCAGATGTCACAGAAAACGACTCGTTTCTGCGCCGAGAAGTTGCCACTGAACAAGGAATGCACGGAGCTTTTGGATTCCCGATTTTGGGGGACTACGAGCTGGAAAATTCTGCAAGGTCTGTGTTGGGGGTGATTACTTTGTTTAGCTGCGAAGTGCAGTGTTTTGACGAAGAATTGCTCCAGACAATGGCAACAATCGGCAGCCAAATCGGTCAATTTATCAAGCGCAAACAAGCCGAAATAGCTTTGCGGGAAAGCGAAGAACAACTGCGAGACTTATTTGAAAATGCTACTGACTTAATTCAAAGTATTGGAGCGGACGGTCATTTTTTGTATGTAAATCGGGCTTGGCGGGAAACTCTGGGGTACAGCGAAGCAGAAATTGCTGAAATGACTGTTTTTGATATCATTCATCCTAACAGTTCCCCGGAGTCAATGGATATACTGTATCAAGCTATTACCAAAAAAAATGTTACTGAAAATACAGTTTATCCCGACTATATTCAAGCAATATTTATTACTAAACATTCTGAACAAATTTTGCTAGAAGGCAGCATAAGCTGTAAATTTTCGGAAGGTTCCCTAGTAGCAATTCGTGCTATATTGCGAGATATAACTGCTAGAAAAATGGCTGAAGATGCCTTGGCAAAGTCTGTGTCATTGCTGCAAGCAACCTTTGATTCAACTGCTGACGGTATTTTAGCTATTGACAGAAGCGGAAAAATAGTAACTTTCAATCGAGAATTTGTGGAAATGTGGGGCATACCTAACGAAGTGATGGCACTGCGAGATGACGCCACACAGATCGCTTTTGTCCTCAACCAACTCAAAGACCCCCAAGGATTTCTAGACAGAATTGAATCGCTTTACGATCAGCCGGAAGCCGAAAGTTTTGATTTGTTGGAATTTCAAGACGGCAGATTTTTTGAACGCTATTCGGAACCGCAGCGGCTGGGAGATAAAATTATCGGCAGAGTCTGGAGTTATCACGACATTACCGAACGCAAACAAGCAGAAGATGCTCTGCGGGAAGAACAAGAAAAATCAGAAAAGCTGCTGTTAAATATCTTGCCCAAGGCAATAGCAGAACGGCTGAAAAAAAATGAAACTACTATTGCTGAATACTTTCCGGAAGTGACTGTTTTGTTCGCAGATATTGTGGGGTTTACACATTTGTCTGCTCAGATGAATCCGATCGACCTCGTGGAAATCCTGAATAAGATTTTCTCAAGATTTGATTTGTTGTGCGAACAGCATGGTCTAGAAAAAATTAAGACCATCGGCGACGCATACATGGTGGTGGGAGGGCTGCCCAATCCCCGAACAGACCACGCAGAGGCGATCGCCCAAATGGCTCTGGATATGCAAACAGAAATGGCTCGGTTTAATGCTCAGAATAAGAAATATTTTAGCATCCGCCTCGGCATCCACAGCGGCCCTGTGGTTGCCGGAGTAATTGGCATCAAAAAGTTTATTTACGATTTGTGGGGCGATACGGTAAATATTGCTTCCAGGATGGAATCTCACGGTTTGTCTTGGCGGATTCAAGTCAGCGAAACTACTTATCACTTATTGAAGCACAAATATTTGTTTCAGGAGCGGGGAATTATTGAAGTTAAAGGCAAAGGTGGAATGACAACTTATCTGCTTGTTGGGAAAAAGTCCATTTAGTCAGTTGACAGTTGACAGTTGACAGTTGACAGTTGACTGTTGACTGTTGACTGTTGTCAGTTGACTGTTGACTGTTGACTGTTGTCAGTTGTCATACCATTTTTATAAAGTACCGCTACACAATTACCCCCCCAACCCCCCCTTACTAAGGGGGGGCTAAGAGTTCATTCATAGCACATCTTTAAAAAAATGGTATCAGTTGTCAGTTGTCAGTTGTCAGTTGACTGTTGACTGTTGTCAGTTGTCATTGGTCATTGGTCATTGGTCATTGGTCATCAGACCGATCGCTAAGAGTGTTGCTAGAGTTAGTTAGCAACACTTTTAGGCTCAGACTTATGCAACTTGCTAACTTGTTGGCAAATTTACGATCGCCCTTAGAATTTGTCGATCGCCATCCTGCGATCGTTGCACCGTCAACTTCTCTCGATGAGGCGATCGCCCTGATGTCTCGGGCGAGAAACCTTTGCCCGCTTCCGGGCTCAAACACCAGGGTAAAAACATCGATTAATTGCCTTTTAGTTGTCGAGGAAAACCAGCTAGTCGGTGTGCTCAGCCCGCCAGATGTGCTGAACTTAGTTGCCGCATCTGGCGGGCAAGAAATGAAAGTTGCCGACGCTATGACGCGGAATTTAATAGTATTAAAAGAATCAGAATTTACCGATATTTTTACCGCATTTAAGCTATTTTGTCAACACTCGATCGACTGTTTGCCAATTGTGGACGAACGAGGTCAACCCGTAGGTTCAGTCACCGCAGACACGATCCGCCCAGCCATGTATAGCTGCGTGGAGGTGCTGCACCGAGAAGTTGCAAAACTCACGGAAGCACAATCGGAAGTGTTAGACGCCCCGCCACAGTTCGCCTGTGCCACCAGCGGCAGCAGACAGGAACAACTGCAACTTACCCTAGATTTGACCCGTACCGGCAGTTGGCATTGGCACATCGCCACGGGCAAAATCGTGGGAAACGACAGCGGTTTCCAACTGATGGGTTTAAGGCCTGGAATTGACGAGTTAAATTATCAGGTTTGGCGCGATCGCGTGCATCCAGAGGATATCGGCCGAGTCGAGTTAGCCCTTGCCCGCGCCCTAGAGACCCGCAAGGACTACGAAAGCGAATTTCGCCTGATTTATCCCGACGGCAAGCTGTGCTGGATTTTGGAAAGGGGTAGAGGCATTTACAGCGAGACGGGTGAGGCTTTGGAGATGGCGGGAATCTCGATCGACATTACCGATCGCAAACACCTAGAAATCGCCCTCCAAACTTCGCAAGCCCAACTTTCAGACATTCTCAACAGCGCCACTCCCTCAATTTGCAGCTTTCGAGTATTTGGCGATCGAGATTGGGACTACGAGTATTTCTCCCGCGGCCACGAGCAAATCTTTGGCTACACTCCAGAGGAACTGATCGCAGACAAACACCTGTGGCTGTCGCGGGTGCTGCCAGAAGACGTGGAAAACATCATCTATAACCAATATGACAACATCTTTGCCGAACGGGCAGTTTCATTAGAGTATCGGTTTTGCCGATCGGACGGAACTTGGCGCTGGATTTCCGATGCGATCAATTCCCGGCGCGACAGTGCGGCAGACTGCTGGATTGTTACCAGCGTCGCCACAGACATCACCGATCGCAAAAATGCCGAAACAGCCCTGCGCCAGAGCGAAGCCCGCTACCGGGCGATTGTGGAAGACCAAACCGAACTGATTTGCCGCTACCTCCCCGACGGCAAAATCACATTTGTCAATCAAGCTTACTGCCGCTATTTTGGCGTGGAGGCGTCCGACTTGCTCGGCAACAGCTTTATGCCGCTCATCCCAGAAGCAGACTGGGAAATTATTCAAGACAAATATGCTTCTCTGTCTCCCTCTCATCCTGTTGCTACTTGCGAACACCGAGTAATTTTGCCGAGCGGGGAAATTCGCTGGCACCAGTGGAGCGATCGGGCGCTCTTCGACGACAACGGAGCGATCGTGGAGTATCAAGCTGCGGGCCGGGATGTCACCGATCGCAAACAAGCAGAAATCGCTTTGTGGCAACTCAATGCAGAATTAGAACGGAGAGTCCAGCAGCGGACTGAATTCTACGAACTGGCAGTATCGGCGGGCAAAGTGGGGGTTTGGGACTGGAATTTGGAAACCCACGAAATCTACGTCGATCCGTCTTTGAAAGCTTTGTTGGGCTTTCAAGACGCAGAGATTTCCAACCGCATCGAAGATTGGTGGTGTCTCGTTCATCCCGACGATCGAGTTGCAGTCGAGGCAACAATAAATGCTTATCTAGAGGGCGCGACAGAAATTTTTGAAGTCGAACACCGGATGCAGCGCAAAGACGGCAGCACTTGCTGGATGCTTGGCCGCGGGACTGCTGTTCGATCGCCCGACGGCACAGCCTACCGGCTCATGGGGACTGACACCGACATTACCGATCGCAAATTGACCGCAGAAAAACTGCAAAACTCCGAAGCCGAACTGCTGGCGCTGTTTAATGCGATGACGGATATCGTGCTGGTTTTCGATGCCAGCGGCCGCTATCTCAAAATTGCCCCCACGCCTCCCCAACTGCTGTACAAACGGGCGGCTTCAGCGCTGGGCAAAACCCTCGCCGAAATGTTGCCATTCGCGGAAGCTAATTTTGCCCTGGCACACATTCGCCAAACCTTGGCATCTGGGGAAACCCACAGAGTTGAATACAGCATGAACATTGAGGGCAAGTTAATCTGGTTTGATGGCAGTATTTCGCCGCTGGGAGTCGATCGAGTGATGTGGGTCGCCCGAGACATTACTGCGAGCAAACAGGCAGAAGCTGCACTGCAAAAGAGTGAGGCAAAGTTCCGCAATTTGTTTGACGATGCTCCTATCGCGATCGGTTTGGCAAGCGCGCGCGACTACCGGATGATCGAGGTGAATGAAGCTCACCGCCTAATGTTGGGCTACAGCGATGTGGAGTGGGCGGCAATGAGTTTCACTGATGTCACCCACCCAGAAGATTTACAAGCAGATTTAGAGCAAGTCAAGCAGTTGGTAGAGGGCAATATTCCTCGCTTCCAAATGGAAAAACGCTTGATTAAGAAGAATGGCGAGCTGATGTGGGCCAACTTGACGGTGACGCTGATTCGCGATCGCGACGGCCTTCCTCTCTACAGCATGGCGGCGATCGAAGATATCAGTTACCGCAAGGGGGCAGAAATAGAATTGCAGCAGTTAAAAGAACGCCTGCATTTTTTACTGGCTTCTAATCCGGCAGTAATTTTTACTGCTGCACCGGGCGACAATTTTTGTACTACTTATATCAGCGACAACGTTCAGGCAATCGTGGGCTACAATCCCCAAGAGGTCTTGGCAGATTCTAACTTTTGGTCGAGCCGGATTCACTCCCAAGAGCGAGGGCAATTTCTGGTAAATTTTTCGGCTTTGTCCGAGGCCGAAAACTGCATTTGCGAGTACCGCTTTCTGCACGGAGACGGAATTTACCGCTGGCTGCGGACGGAACTAAAACTATTAGTTGACAGCAAGGGCATTCCGATCGAAATTATTGGTTACGCGGCGGACATCAGCAATTCTAAACACGCAGAAATAGCTTTGCGCCAGCAGTTCGAGCAAGAACGGCTAGTGGAGGCGATCGCCCGTCGCGTCCGCCAGTCTTTGCAATTAGAGGAAATTCTCAATACTACGGTTGCCGAACTCCAGCAAGTCTTGTTAGCCGATCGAGTTTTGGTTTATCAAATTTTACCCGAAAGTGGCGGTTTAGTCTTTGCGGAAGCTGTGGCACCCGGATGCAGCCAACTCGTGGATCGATCTTTTGGCGAAGAAGTTTTTCCTCCCCAATGTTATCAGTTTTATTTGCAAGGGCGAATTTGTGCAATTTCCGAACTAGATGACCCCTCGATTACACCTTGTATGTTGGAGTTTATGCAACAAATTGAAGTGAGGGCGAAGTTAGTAGTGCCGATTATTCAGCACGGCGAAGTTTGGGGATTGCTGATTGCACACCAGTGCGATGGGCCCCGGGAGTGGCAAGAATGGGAAATCAATTTATTTCAGCAGTTGGTTAATCAATTGGCGATCGCCATTCAGCAATCTCTACTCTACCAGCAACTGCAAGCTGAGCTGAGCGATCGCTTCCAAGCCGAAGCAAATTTGAAAAACTCCCTCAAAGAAAAAGAAATTTTGCTCAAAGAGATTCACCACCGCGTCAAAAACAACCTTTGCGTAGTTGCCAGTTTATTAGAATTGCAATCTAACACAGTTGCCGACGCGCAATTAGCCAAGATGTTTGAACAAAGTCAGAACCGCCTTTATTCTATGGCTCTGATTCATGAGAAACTCTACCGCTCGACCAACCTAGCCAAAATTAATTTTGGCGAATATCTCGAAGATTTGGTAACAAACTTGTTTGACTCCTACAATATAAGTGACAACCGGATTCTGTTGCAGGTAATAGCTGAACCGATTTCCCTAAATCTTGAGACCGCTACTCCCTGTGGCTTAATTGCTAATGAACTGGTTTCAAATACCCTGAAACACGCTTTTCCTGACGGTGCGATCGGTACAGTTAGTGTAGAATGCTACCAAGGGGGCGATCGAGAAATCCACCTCTTGGTAAAAGACAACGGCATTGGCTTTCCTGAAAACTTAGATTTTCGGAAAACTAACTCGATGGGTTTTCAAGTTGTCTGTACTTTAACCGAGCAGTTAGAAGGAACCCTGGAACTGTCAAGACAAACAGGCACAGCATTTCACTTGATATTTAACGAGTTAATCTACTTTAAAAGGTTTTAAAGTTATGAATTTCACAGACATAATAAAAATTAATATTTTGATTGTCGAAGACGAACTATTAATCGCTAAAAATTTGTCACAAAAATTAGAAAAGTTGGGATATAGAATCGCCGGCATCGTTTCTTCAGGAGCCGATGCTATCCAGCGCAGCGAGGAGCAAAAACCAGATTTAATCTTAATGGATATAGTCATCAAAGGTGAGATAGATGGCATAGAAACCGCAGCAATAATTAATCAAAGATTTGACATTCCAATTATCTATACAACTGCTTATGCTGACGACGAAACTTTGCAGCGAGCTGAAAAGACAGGTTCTTACGGCTACCTGCTCAAACCGTTTAAAGAAAGAGAACTGCACGCCACTATCAAGATAGCCCTGAGCAAACATCAAGAAGCACTTAGGATGAAAAATATAATTGCACTCGCAGCAGCGAAAAGTGAAAACAGATCGCGATTTATTTCAATGGCTTACCACGATTTAAATACTCCTTTGACTACCATACAGCTATCGGCTGAAATGCTGGAATATAGCGATGCCGGAACTAAAAAAAGTGTCACTCGCATCAAAAAAGCAGTCAGCAACATGAGTGAATTGCTGGACGATATTTTAATGCTCAGTAAAGCAGAATCAGGCAAACTTTGCTTAAATTTAAGTCAGCTTAACGTGACGGATGTCTGCACATCTATCTTAGAAGAACTGCAACCGATCGTCACAGAAAAACACCTTGTAACTTTCGTCGCCCAAACCGAGCCGCTGCACGTCAATCTCGATGCAAAACTGCTGCACCACCTCCTGACTAATTTGCTTTCAAACGCTATAAAATATTCTCCGCAGGGCGGCAATATTAGTTTAGAATTAAGCTGCAAAAACCAGAAAATAATATTTTGCGTTCGAGATGAGGGAATTGGGATGACAGCGGAATATGAAGCAAAACTATTTCAGCAGTTTGAACGGGGTGCGAATGTCGGCAAAATTAAAGGTTCGGGTTTGGGACTGTGCATTGTCAAACACATAGTTGACCTGCACGGCGGTACCATAAGTGTGGAAAGTGCGATCGGCAAAGGTACTACATTTATTGTCGCGCTGCCTTTTTTGAGTCATTAGTCATTGGTCATTGGTCAACTGTTAACTGTTAACTGTTAGCTGTTAACTGTTAGCTGTCAACTGTTAACTGTTAGCTGTTAACTGTTAGCTGTTAACTGTTAGCTGTTAACTGTTAGCTGTCAACTGTCAACTGTCAACTGTCAACTGTCAACTGTTAGCTGTCAACTGTCAACTGTCAACTGTCAACTGTCAACTGTCAACTGTCAACTGTCAACTGTCAACTGTCAACTGTCAACTGTCAACTGTCAACTGTCAACTGTCAACTGTCAGTCCTAAATCTATTGGGAGACAAAATCTCGTGAAGCGAAGCTATCCCGGAGGGAATCGCCCCATCTTTTTGTCCCGCCGCCGAATTAGCAAATCGCTCCGCTAAAGCAGGTACGATCGCCAAAGGATTGCTCAAACCCGAAAAAACGTGCAATCCGGGGCGATCGCCAATTTCCCCCACTACGGGCAGCTTATCAGCGCTAAATGCCACAATACAATCGTGCCAAGTTGCGGGTAAATTTGCCAAAGCTGGCAAAACCTTGCCAATACCTGCGCGAATTGCCGTTTCGCTGGTTTTGCGATCGACTTTCTCGTTCAAATCGCTCAAAGTGCGAGACAATTGCCCGATCCGCAAACTGCCATCATTAAACCCAATTGCACCAGCATCTAAAATCGGCGGTAGCAACTCTTTACCCGGTTCATCCCAAAGGTTATCTACCTCAATTTTACTTGATGCAGATTCCAATTCAAAACGTTTTAATAGCGCAGGCATCACCAAAGTCCTGAGTTTCAAATCCACAGGTGCAGTCTCCAAAAGCTCGGCGCGACTAAAATAAACTCCCACAGAAATACCCGCCACTTTTAGCAAACTGCGAGTCCAACCTCCAGCACAAATCACCACATTTTCGCAGGCATAACTTTCGCCTACAGTCTTGACTCCAGAAATCCGATTTCCTTCTGCTATTAAATTAGTTACTTCAGCAATTTCTATAGTTCCTCCCAACCGCAAAAACCCTTGACAATAAGCTTGATTTGTGGCGGTTGGCGAAAAGTGACCGTGACGGACAGTTAGAGCTCCGGCGATCGCACTTTTGTTCAACAAAGGTTCCAACTCCCCAGCTTCTGCAACGCTCAAAAGCTGCGGGGGTATCGCAAAGTGCGCGTAATTAGCCGCTACTTTTTCGGCATCAGTACCTGCATCAATTGTCAGCAACAAATCCAACTCGCGAAACTCCGTATCAGCATCTAATTGAGCCGATAAATTGCGGTGGCGTTCGATACCTTCTGCACACAATTCACGAGTTAAATCTGTCGTACCCGACCAATAAGCCAAGCCGCCGTAACTAAAACGAGTCGCGTTTTGCATCGTGGCATCTCGTTCTAAAAGCAGCACCGCAAAACCTTTTTTTGCGAGTTCGTAACTCACCGCAGCACCCGTAATCCCGCCACCGACAACAATCCAGTCGTAACTTTTCATGGGAAATTCACAGGTAAAGAGAAGGGAATGCTTCGATTTTATACTAATTCGCAAGAGTAGGGAAACGGCATTGCCGTGTCAGGTGCGGCCATTAGGACAGCACATTGCCGTTTCCCTACTTTTTACCAAATCGGGACGATCCCGAAAAGCCTCTACAATGCACAAAAACAAAATTTTTAAATTTTTATTGGCTTCTTCCTTCTTCCTTCTTCCTTCTTCCTTCTTCCTTCAAAAAAGCCTCTACCTACAGAAAGAGCTGATGTGCGATCGCCCTTACAGAAACTTCCACCCCTTGGGAGATGCTCGCAACCGGAGATTTTTCGTTCAATAGTAGCAATTAGAGCTAACAAAAAATTAGAAACACCAGAGAGGTTTTATGAGTATCGACAAACCGGGCAAAGATATGAGCCGTACTACCAATCCGGGCGATCGCATTTCCGATGAACCGCAAAGCATCGAAGAAAAAGCTCAGCAATTAGCCGTTGACCACGTGCCAGACATCACGGGAGATACAGTTACAGTTCCCACTTATTTTGTCGTAGAGGAAGCTGAGGGGGAAAAGAAAGCTTTGCACCACGTCAAAGACGCCGAGGAAATTTCCGACGTAATTCGGCAGGCCCGCGTTGACGAAAATGGCGAGCGGATTTGGGATTAACTTCAATCCAATAAAAACGGGTTTTGAACAAAAATTATCGCTAGAAATCATGGAAACAAATCAAAGAAATAGTACGCCCTTTCCCAATGTTCCGCCGATTCTCGAAAGTGACGACAGAGAGTATCGCGATGCCGGCATTACCAGTACAGTTTCAGTTGCAGGCCATCCGCTTCACCCCGTAATCGTCACCTTTCCGATCGCCTTTTTAGTCGCAGCCGCCGGCACAGATATTGGTTATTGGCTCACCAGCGATCCGTTTTGGGCGAGAGCTTCGGTTTGGCTGATTGGTGCAGGTTTTGCTGCGGGGATTTTGGCCGGTATCACGGGGTTTTTAGATTTTGCCAGAATTAAAAGAGTGCGCGATCGCAGTGCTGGCTGGTTGCACATGGGCGGGAATGTGGCGGCTCTGGTACTTTCTCTGATTAACCTGTTGTTGCGACAAGGAAATCCAGCGGAGCCGATCGTCTTTACAGGTTTAGCTTTGTCGATCGTAGTTGCCACCTTGCTGGGCGTTACAGGGTGGTTCGGCGGCGAACTAAGTTTTCGCCACAAAGTGGGCGTAATCGGCCCTAGCAGTCAAAATATCTAGGTTTCCGATGTTTGTAGTGCGGACTTCAGTCCGTCTTCATAGGTAAATAATCAAGGACTAAAGTCCTCACTACGAACCTGGATGTTTTGGTTTGTAGTAAGGACTTCAGTCCGTCTTCATAGGTAAATAATCAAGGACTAAAGTCCTCACTACGAACCTGGATGTTTTGGTTTGTAGTAAGGACTTCAGTCCGTCTTCATAGGTAAATAATCAAGGACTAAAGTCCTCACTACGAACCTGGATGTTTTGGTTTGTAGTAAGGACTTCAGTCCGTTTTCACAGGTAAATAATCAAGGACTAAAGTCCTCACTACGAACCTGGATGTTTTGGTTTGTAGTGCGGACTTCAGTCCGTTTTTACAGGTAAATAATCAAGGACTAAAGTCCTCACTACGAACCTGGATGTTTTGGTTTGTAGTAAGGACTTCAGTCCGTTTTCACAGGTAAATAATCAAGGACTAAAGTCCTCACTACGAACCTGGATGTTTTGGTTTGTAGTAAGGACTTCAGTCCGTCTTCATAGGTAAATAATCAAGGACTAAAGTCCTCACTACGAACCTCACTGCGAACCTAAAGATTGTCCGATCCAATTCAGATAAGCCTGACTACCCGCGACAATGGGAATAGCAATAATTTCGGGAACTTCATAGGAATGGAGTTCCTGAATTTTTGTTTTTAAAGCCTCAAATTTAGCCAAATCAGTTTTAATCACCAACTGCCACTCTGACTCGGCATGAATCTCACCTTGCCAAGTATAAATCGATCGAATTGGTGACAAACTCACACAAGCAGCCAGCTTGTGTTCAACTAGATATTTAGCGAGATTTTCCGCCTCCGCCTCCGATGCAGCAGTTACCAACACCACCCCAAAATTAACTGTCATAACGGTCTTATATTTGAGATTAAAGAATTGATTTAACACAAAACATTGATCGCTTGTAGGCAAACGGCACTGCCGTCTCCGGCGCGGATCTCTGCCACTTTTAATAATTATAGTTATACCAATTTTTACTCGTTACTTTCGCGATCGGCTGGTAGCGCAGATCCGGAGGCAGAGCAAAAGTGATATGGTTTCCCAGGCTAAAGCTTAGGAACCAGTTAGCCTCAATTTTATACAAATTATCTTTCATTCACGCCTGCCCCGCACCGGACACGGCAATGCCGTTTCCCTACTTACCATTGGTGTACAACCAACAATTACCAATTCCCCATGCCCCATGCCCCATGCCCCATGCCCCATTCCCAATTACCAATTACCCATGCCCCATGCCCCATGCCCCATGCCCCATGCCCCATGCCCCATGCCCAATTACCAATTCCCAATTACCCATTCTTAAGTTCCGTAACTTCCCAAGAATTGACTTTGCACGCCCCAGCTAAGGAAAAATAGCGCCTTGTAGATTCCGGCAAAATAGCCCCCGCCAATAAAGCATTATCTAAATTAGCCCCTATTAACGTCGCCTCGCTCAAATCGGCCGCCATCAAGTCTGCTTGACACAGCTTTGCCCAATTCAGATTTGCCCCTCTCAAACAACTTCCTCTAAACTTAGCCCCGGTTAAGTTTGCTCCCGCCAACTTCACTCCCCGCAACTGAGCGGCGCTGAAATTTGCCCCCGCCAAATTCGAGCCTTCCAAATTAGCTCCCATCAATTTAGCTTCGCTGACGTTGACGCCGCTCAAATCCGCACCGCAAAGATTCACTCCTGTCAACTGTGCTCGCCGCAGACTGACTCCGGTTAATTGAGCTCCAAAAAGTTTGGCACTGTTGAGCTTTGCACCGTAAAGGTTGGCCCATTTAAAATTAGCTCCCGTGAGGTTGGCCCCCAGCAAGTTAACTAATTGCAAGTCGGCGCTGCACAAATTGGCATTCCACAACACTGCACTCCGCAGGTTGGCGCCGGTTAAAGTTGCACCGCTTAACTTGACTCTGGGCAATTTGGCTTTTACCAAAAAAGCTCCGCTCAAATTAGCTTTTGTCAAATCTGCGCCTGAGAGTTTGGCTTCGCCCATTTTGGCAAAACTCAGATTTGTTCTTTGCATCAGTGCGCCTTTGAGCGTTGCTTTGGTAAGAAATGCTCTGCTGAGGTTCGCCCCGGAAAGATTAGCCCGCGAAAGGTTGACCCCGATTAATATTGCTCCGCTGAGGTTTGCACCGCTCAGATCGGCTCCAGCAAAGTCTCTTTGTCCTTTTTCGTAATTGTTGAGCAGTTCGCTAACTTCCATAGGGCGTGATACCTTCTCTGATTGGGGGGTTCGATCGAGAAATCTTTACTCTTCAGGTCGTTTCAGAAATTCTACTGTTAGAAAAATTAGACTGTTTCAGCCTTGGCCTCAAACCGTATAACTCCTGTTAACATCAGTTTTTGTTCAAACGCGATCTCTTAATAAAGATTTTATATTGTTCCGGGGTAGAGATCCCGGTTGCGGCACTTTTGACTTAAAAGTTAATGTTTCGTGACATAGATAGTCATTCCTTAACGATCGACATTAATCTGTAATTTCAGCCTCAGCGTGCCTTTGAATCCTGCGGGAGGTTTCCAGGAGTTTAAGGCTGCTTTGAGACTCTCAAGGGCGTCTGTTGGTTGCAGCGTGGACGTTTTGTCGTTAGCGAAGCCCTCGAAGAGGATCGCCACTTTCTGTACGCGGCCGTCTTGTACGGATAACTCCCACACCGTCTCGCCGCTAACCGCCGCTGGAAGATTAACAGATCGCAGGTATTGATTCAAAGATGCGATCGCCCCAGCATCCAATCCCGGAGCGCTGACTACTTGCAATCTACCCACAATTTGCTGCTGGCGCGATCGTTGGCTATCAGCGGCTTGCCGCGGGAGAGGAGCGGCTTGGCTCACCGGAACCGGGCTGTTAATTCCGCCAAAGTTGCGAGGAGCGCCGCCTCTGGTTTGCTCGATCGCGTCGAACTGACTAACAGCCTCATAGCTGACACCCTGCGGCAATTCCACAGGCACCTGCACCCGACGGCGAGCACCATCAGGTTCGACTCGCACTTCTTCGCTCACCGCCACAAAAGCCGTGTATTCCGTCAGTAAGCGATAAGTCAGAGCGGTATTAGTCACAGATTCCACCAAAGATTTAGTCTCGCCACCAAACATTTGATTCATTAAATCTTGAATGCGCGATCGCCCCCAAAGTTGAGCTACCGCCGGATTGCCAAAATCGGTAACATTTGCGGAGACTGATGTTGACTCCCGCTGGCGCCCGCCGGAGCGAGCAAAATTAACAGGTAAAATCTGCTCGTAAGCTTTGCCGCCCGCTTGAGTGCCGCGGATGCGAAGTTGGCCGTTAGTTCGATCGCTCTTTTTGCCAAACAAAACCAGCGGCTGGCTCGCAAACAAATCCGGCGGTGCGATCGGATAAATCTCAGGTTTTTCGCCCATACCTTCCCAACTAATTTGAATATTTGTCAATACCGGGCTGTTAATTTGGCGGAAAAACTTTTCTGCCGCGGATGCTGACGGTTCATCTTGACGGATTACTTGAGACGTGCCTCTTCCGACTTGGGCCAAACGGTTGAGCAAAAACCGATTCACCGAACTACCGACACCAAAACTGTAAAGTCGATTTCCCGGTTTTAGACTCCGCTGCACCAGGGCGAGCACTTCGTTTTCATTACCAATATAACCGTCCGTAATCAGTACAATACTCCGCAGCCTTCCCGTTGGTGCAGCCGGAAAATTCATCACAGATTGAATGCCGTTGAGCAGTTCGGTGCCGCCGTTAGCCTGCAACTTGTCGATGTAATTAATAGCACTTTGTCGGTTGGCAGCCGTATTGGCTAAAGGAGTAGCTGAAAGTGCTTTTGTAGTGTTGGCAAAATCCATGATCGTAAAAGTATCATTGGGATTTAGCCCTTGAATAAAACGCCGCATCAACTCCTGAGATTTTACTAGCGGATCGCCCTGTTGAGAACCGGAAGTGTCCATCAGAAACACGACATCTTTCGGGACAATTTGATTAGTTTTGTAGTTTAATGCCGGAATCAAATAAGTCGCAAAATGACCGCCCCGTTGGTCGGCTTGACTCAGGACTGTGGCGCGCGTATTTTCCCCTGCTACTCGATAGCGCAAAATTAAATCTTTATTGGGAATTGTGTCAGAATTGGCTAATTGGACTTGTACCAGATTGCCGCTGCGGTTGGTGGTAATTTGATGGGAAGTAGAGCGGACATTGCCGATCGCCACTCCGGCATCTATTTCTACCGAAACCGCGATATCCTGACCCGATCGCGTGCCTGGAAACAAAACAGGCGGGTTAATGCGATCGGCATCAGTCGTATTTTGCGAAATATAGCGCGGGCCTACGACTGTGGGAAACACAAATTCGTAATCGCCACCGGCAAATTTGAGACTTTCGGTGTAGCGAATCGTCACTTCAATTTTTTCTCCCGGTTTGATATTAGCGAGAGATTGAGTAAAAATATTAGATCGTTCTTGTTCCAACAAACCCGCAGTGCGGCCTTGTTGTCGGGCTTTTTGGTATATTTCCAAAGCTTCATCGCGCCGTTTGATATCAGCTTTAATAATGCGATCGCCTATTTTAATTTCCATATCGTCCACCGCCGCTTCGTCGGGCAGAGGAAATACATAAACAGCTTCTAAAGATTCGGGAAAAGGATTTTCAAACTTCTGTACAACTTCGACGCGGGAGATATTCCCAGCAATTTTTGCTTTAACTTCAGTCCGCTTGAGAGCAAAAGCTTGTTCTCTGGCTGTATTTGGAGTGTTGACGAACAAACCGCCGACTCGACAGCGAGTTTCGGGCGATCGCGCGCCCTTGCAACTAACATCATTACTAGCGAGGATTTTCGGCGACACAGACGAATAATTTTGCCCAGGAGTGTTTGCCCGCGCCCCATTGGGAGCGAGCCACACGCCACACTCGTTAGCGAAGCCCTCGAAGAGGATCGCTGCGAGCAATGCGATACCAGCAGAAAGCCACCGTTGAGGGGATAGAACGCAGACAAACTTCATAGCTATTTTTTGATGAGACTTGAGATGTTCTATTTACGATGACCTTACCACTCGCGAAACGTTCCTGAGTTAGCTATTTGGGAAAAATGACACAAGAGGATTTTAGATTTTAGACTTCGACTTCGCTCAGTCGAACGATTTTGGATTTTGGATTGAGTCCACAGGCTGGCTGTGAGGGCTGGAACTTTTGTCTATTTTGTCAAAACCACGATCGCTCTGGGCGACTTCTGTCGGGGCGGAAGCATCCGCCTTGGGGTGAGGTTGTTTCGGGCGATCGACCGCGAACCGATCCAACGCCCAAGATTGTATAATAGTTAGATAGCTTAAATAATTTTCAGATCGACTTGTCAACCTCTAATAAATTCAAAACACCATGAATTTTATCAATCCCAAAACAGACTTTGCCTTTAAGAAAATCTTCGGCTCTGCTGACAGCAAAGACATTTTGATTAGCTTCTTAAATGCCATTCTATACGAAGCAAATCCCATCATCGAAGATTTAGAAATCCTCGACCCTTATTTGGCTCCAAAAATTAAAGGTGTAAAGAATACTTATTTGGATGTCAAAGCTAAAATTGGTGGTAGCAAAACTGTGATCATTGAAATGCAGGTGTTGAATGTAGAATCTTTTGAAAAGCGGATTTTGTATAATGCCACTAGAGCTTATTCGGTGCAATTGAAAACCGGAGAAAACTATAACCTGCTAAATCCAGTGATTGCATTGACAATTACCGATTTTCAAATGTTTGAGCATCTGGAAACAGTAGTTTCGCGGTTCTGCATTAAAGAAAAAAACAACTTAGCAGACTATTTAGCCGAAGAATTAGAATTTGTTTTTGTTGAGTTACCCAAATTCGACAAAACGTTAGAAGAATTAGAGACTCTGACTGATAAGTGGATATATTTCATGAAAACTGCTCGGACTTTAAGGTCTATCCCGGAAGAGTTGGGAAATGTACCCGAGCTCCGCAAAGCTTTTGGAATTGCCAATGAAGCAAATTTAGATCCTGATGAATTGGAAGATTTGGAAAAACGAGAAATTTTTATTCAAGACCAGCGCGGTGCAATTACCAAAGCTACCAGAATAGGGATGGAACAAGGTATCGAACAAGGTATCAAACAAGGTATCAGACAAGGTATCGAACAAGGTATCGAACAAGGTATCGAACAAGGTATTGAACAAGGTATTGAACAAGGAAAACAGCAATTTCAGCAATTCATTGTCTCGCTGCTAGAATCCCGTGTCGGCCCGCTGTCGCCGGAGATCAGAACTCGCATCAGTCAGTTATCGAGCGAGCAATTAGATAATTTAGGGAAGGCTGTTTTAGATTTGGCTAGTGTGTCAGATTTGACCGATCGCTTGCAGACATATTCTCGATCGAGGTAAAAGAAGCATTGGTTTCTGTACTCTCAAAGCGAACTGAGGAACAATCAACCCTTGGGAAATTGGCCAGAAGAACTCAAAAACCATGCAAATCGGGCGATCGAGCAAATACCCCACTCGTCGTATCCGCACCCGTATTTAAGAAATGGTGAAACACTGCTGGACAATTTTCGATCTTAGCCGTTAGATTTGAGTGTTACCTTAACTGAAACATCTAAAGTCGAAACTCTTAGATAACATACTATGAGCAAATTTGTGTTTGTGACCGGGGGCGTGGTTTCTAGTATCGGCAAGGGAATAGTCGCTGCTTCCCTCGGCCGTCTGTTGAAGTCCCGAGACTACTCTGTCTCGATTTTGAAGCTAGACCCCTATATTAACGTTGACCCCGGCACCCTCAGCCCATTTCAGCACGGAGAAGTCTTTGTCACGGAAGACGGTGCGGAAACTGACCTGGATTTGGGGCACTACGAGCGTTTTACCGATACTTCCATGTCGCGCCTCAACAGCGTCACGACGGGTTCCATTTATCAAGCCGTGATTAATAAGGAACGCCGCGGCGAGTATCAAGGAAGTACAGTACAGGTGATTCCGCACATCACTAATGAGATTAAAGATCGTATTTTTCGGGTAGCAAAAAATACAAATCCTGATGTGGTAATTACGGAGATCGGCGGCACGGTGGGAGATATTGAATCTTTGCCGTTTTTGGAGGCAATTCGCCAGTTTCGCAAGGCTGTCGGGCGGCAAAATGTGGTGTATCTGCACGTCACGCTGATACCTTGGATTCCGTCGGCTGGGGAGATGAAAACTAAACCGACTCAGCACTCGGTTAAGGAACTGCGGTCGATCGGCATTCAACCAGATATTCTAGTCTGTAGGTGCGATCGGCCTTTACCTTTGGGCCTCAAACAAAAATTGTCGGAATTCTGCAACGTACCCGAAGAATGCGTCATCACAGCTCAAGATGCCAAAAGTATCTACGAAGTGCCGTTGATGATGGAACAGGAAGGCTTGGCCGAACAAACCATCAATTTGCTGCAACTCGAACAGCGACAACCCGATTTGACTCAGTGGCAAACCTTAGTCAAGCGGTTGTACAGTCCCACACACAAGATTGATATTGCTTTGGTTGGCAAATACGTGCGCTTGAACGATGCTTATCTTTCTGTAGTGGAAGCTTTGCGGCACGGCGCAATCTCGATCGGCTGCGATATAAATTTGCACTGGATTAACTCAGAAGATTTAGAATCGGGAAACATCGAAAACTATCTCAAACAGATGAACGGAATTGTTGTCCCGGGAGGTTTTGGGATTCGGGGAGTTGACGGCAAAATCGCTGCCATTGAATATGCCAAACACCATAAAATACCGTTTTTGGGATTGTGTTTGGGGATGCAATGTGCTGTGATTGAATGGGCGCGCCACACCGCCCAACTACATGATGCCAACAGCGCAGAATTTAACCCGGATACAGCAAATCCAGTCATTAACTTATTGCCAGAACAGCAAGATGTAGTCGATTTGGGCGGTACCATGCGACTGGGTTTGTATCCGTGTCGAGTCAACCCAGACACCCTCGCTTTCCAACTTTACCAAAAAGAAGTGATTTACGAGCGGCACCGCCACCGCTACGAATTCAACAACGCCTACCGCAATCTTTTCTTAGAATCAGGTTATGTAGTCTCCGGCACATCTCCTGACGGCCGATTGGTAGAAATGATCGAATTACCAAACCATCCGTTTTTTATCGCCAGTCAATTTCACCCGGAATTCCAATCTCGACCCAGCGCCCCCCACCCATTGTTTCATGGGTTTATGCAGGCCGCCAGCGTCCGGGGAAACCAGGATTTGTTAGAAAATGAGGCCCGCGACTTGGTGGCAGGGAAACTTGCCGGCAGCTAATTTCCTATCATGTGCGCTCCTGGAGTTCTGATATATTAGAAGTCTGTAGCGGCGGGTGAGTGCAGTCAATATTCAAATAGGGCAGATAGTCGATCGTACTCTCACCCGCCCAACCCAAAAATTAGATTTGATTCGGGAGCAACTTAGCGGACATGATATCGGGCAGAATTCTCAACGAGTGTGACACCTCACCCCTGCCCTAGCATCAGGGTTGGGGGGGCTAGTACCCGAAGGGAGAAGGTAAAAATTGAGGATCTTTATTACTTAGCTTTTTAGCTGTAGTTTCAATGGTGATACCAATAAAAAAAATACAACTGTAAGCAATATCCAAACCCCCATAGTCATCTGTCATGCTCAATCTAAAATCTAAAATCTAAAATCTAAAATTGTATGAGTTGTCAAACTATCCTAAAATACCATGAAACGCAGGTCTGAGGAGGGTTTTTGTGGCTTATTGGAGTAGAATTACTTATGAGAAAACTACATACATAATTGACCTTGACACTATTAGTGCTTTTTCTAGCGAACTGGATAACAAGCGTATCACATTTTGGCTCCCTAATAGCAGTCAACCGATTATCCTGAATCCCCAAGGAAATCAGGAGGCTTACAAGCAAATTCTAGAATACATCAAAAAAACGGTCGAGCGCAATTCTAAAGGTTCGTGGATTAAAGTTAATTACGATCGCAAAGATTTTGCGATCGATCTGAGTCGAATTAGCTCTTTTGCTAGCGAGCAGAACGGTCGGCTAATCAGCTTTTGCCTGCCTGACAGCGCCACTAATATTATTATCATGCGCGAAGGCAACTCGGACGATTATCAAAAAATTCAGGAATACATTAAAACTATGACTGGCCATTCTTTGCCATAAAGAAGTCATTCAGTTGATAGTTGACAGTTGACAGTTGATAGTTGATAGTTGACAGTTGACAGTTGACAGTTGACAGTTGACAGTTGACAGTTGACAGTTGACAGTTGACAGCTACCTCTGGCTAAAAGCAAGAGGATTGAAACAGTCAAGAATTTTGTTTTATTTCCCCCTAGAATGAGGAGGCTTTAAACCCATTCTTTTTGGTCATTTGTCATTGGAGTGATTTTAGCGACTTGCAAAGCTAATTTTGCTGCGCCTACCATGCCTGCTTCATTGCCCAATTTAGCAACTAATAACTGCAAATTTTCGCGAGAACTCGGCAGCACTCGCCGCTCTATTTCGGCTTGGACTGCTGGCAAGAAAAATTCTGAAGCAGCACTAATTCCGCCGCCGATAATAATAGCTTCCGGCGTTAGAACATAAATAAGACTTGCTAAACCGATGCCGAGATAGCGGCCATAATTTTGCCAATATTCTAAAGCTTTGGCATCTCCAGACTTTGCTAAATTCGCTAATTCTAGAGGTTCTAAACCAGTGTCGCGCCGAATTGCTTCTATACAAACATACTGTTCTAAAGAACCATGATTGCCACTATTACACTCTGGGCCATCGGCATTTATAGAAATTAATCCTAATTCTCCGGCTGCGGCTTGATGACCTGCAAATAGCTTACCATCTAGGATAATTGCACCGCCAACTCCTGTTCCTAATGTTAGTAAAATTAGGTTTTTAAAGTTTTTTCCTGCACCTAACCAAGCTTCTCCCAATCCGGCGCAGTTGGCATCATTTGCTAATATTGTCGGTAGTCCAGTTTTGGCTTCCAACCAGTCGGCTAGGGGGACGTTATGCCAGTCTTTGAGGTTGATTGCGACTCTGGCTATGCGGCCGGTTGTGTCTGCTGGGCCGGGGGTGCCAATGCCGATCGCCCCTACAGCATTTTCCCCTGGGTTAAGTTGTACAATAGCATCGGTCATCGTCGCTAAAACGGCTTCAGGCGTAGCGGGTTGAGGCGTTGGAACGGTTAAGGATTGGTGACAAATCCCGTCTGCGCTAAATCTGCCGAGTTTGATTGCGGTGCCGCCTAAGTCGATGCCGATTACTTGTGTCATGACGATTTGAGATTGTGGATTTGAGATTCGATATCGGGGCTGGAAACGGCACTGCCGTGTCCCTACGGTGGGCGATATCTGTAGGGAAACGGCACTGCCTTGTCCCTACGGTGGGCGATATCGGGGCTGGAAACGGCACTGCCGTGTCCCTACGGTGGGCGATATCTGTAGGGAAACGGCACTGCCGTGTCCGGGATTTCGACTTTAGAATTTAATGCGGCGCTTAATTGCTAAGAATATCATGCCGATCGCCACTGGGAAGATGCCGATCGCCATACTCAACCAAAATGCGGGATAGGGCGCTATCTTATTGGCGGGTGTTGGGGGATTTGAGACTTGGGTGGAGATGATGCTGGCTGCGACTCCGCTGGTGGCTAGTCCGATACCGACAATGGCGATCGTAGCATTTAACGCGCGATCGCTCTTAGTCTGCTCTATCTCGATAATTCCCTTGATGGTTTCAATGGCATTTTCCAACAATCTTAACCCGGCAGTGAGGCTAGCGCGATCGGACTTAACTTGTTCCACATATTTGTCGCTGGCAAAATCGCTAAAAGTCTTCAGAAATAGCAAAGCATCGGGACTGCTTTCTCCGTCAGTGGCAATTTGCAAAGCATCGGGATTGCTTTCTCGGTCAGTGGCAATTTTTTTAAGCCGTTTCTTATAATTCTTTAAGTTGGTTTTGATTGTATTTTCTTGTTCTTCCAACCTACTGATATAATTAGCATAAATCGAGAAAATTGTCAAGCTTTTAACCAGATTTTTCTGCAAATCTTTCAGATCAAGATTATCTGCTGTTACCTGTTGTGGCAGTTTATCGACAATATTTTGAATCGCCACAGCAGCTTTCTTGAGATCCGATTTTAGTTGGCGGCTTTGCTGGTAAGCCCAAATCACTTTATTGCGAAATCTAAACAGTTGAATGAAATCGGGATAAAGCAATGTCATAATTTCAGCAGCAGCAGAGATTGAACCGTCGGCGGTGTGAGGAAATAAGCAAATTAACAAATGCCGGTTTGTGCTGATATCCTCTCTGTCAGACGGATGTTGCCACAATTCGTAAAAATTAGCGCCTAGAAATTCCCCTGTCTTTTGGAAGTTTCCTTCCCATTGGCAATTCTCGAATAACTTGAATTCTTGGTAGCAATTTTTAGCAGTCGCTAAGGCATCTTGGTCACTAGCGGTGAGTTGTCCCCAGATTAGCCAACTTTGACCGATTGTAGCATTCGAGTTGTGAATACGGCGATCGCAAATTTCTCTCCTGATAGCTTCCAAACAACCGATTTCCTGCGGTTGAAGTTGCTTTTCCGGCGGTTGTGCGTTTCCCGAAGAGTCAATTTGCAAGGCGTAGGTGTCGCCCAACTTTACCGGATAATAATAACCATCGACAGCATCTTTAAAATCTTCACATTGCTTATCGCCCAGCAAATCTATGTAATTAGCATTGGTTTCTGCTATCTTCAGTTTTTCGAGTAACTGCGGAGTCAACGTTTCGCCGTAAACTTTTTGCCAAAACTGTTGGCGATTTTGGTTGACTTCGCTGTCAGTTTGTCCTAAACCGTCGGCTAAATCGTAGAGAAATAAATCGACGGTGGGATAAATTAGCAAATTTTCTTGAGTCATGGACTAGAAAGCCTAGATGAGGGGCGATACAAAAATTTTAGCCGTAGGGTGTGTCGCCTTGAACAATCCCAAATAAATATCGACAATCTAATAGCGACGCACCTCCCAAATTACCATAATATCAATACAAAAATTTGAGCCGTAGGGTGTGTCGCCTTGAAAAATTCCCAACTAAATATCGACAATCTAATAGCGACGCACCTCCCAAATTAGCATAATATCAATACAAAAATTTGAGCCGTAGGGTGTGTCGCCTTGAACAATTCTCAAATAAATATCGACAATCTAATAGCGACGCACCTCCCAAATTAGCATAATATCAATACAAAAATTTGAGCCGTAGGGTGTGTCGCCTTGAACAATCCCAAATAAATATCGACAATCTAATAGCGACGCACCTCCCAAATTACCATAATATCAATACAAAGCTTTGAGTGTAGGGTGTGTCGCCTTGAACAATCCTCAAATAAATATCGACAATCTAATAGCGACGCACCTCCCAAATTAGCATAAACGCAATACAAAAATTTTAGCCGTAGGGTGTGTCGCCTTGAACAATTCTCAAATAAATATCGACAATCTAATAGCGACGCACCTCCCAAATTACCATAATATCAATACAAAAAATTTGATACAACATCATTGTTCGGTTTGTTTGTAAAAGTTGACAATAGCACAGGTGCGTCGCTATAGAGATTGTTGCTTTTTGTTGGGGATTGTTGAGGGCGACACACCCTACAAATATTGTTTGAGGTGCGTCGCTATGGAGATTGTTGCTTTTTGTTTGGGATTGTTGAGGGCGACACACCCTACAAATATTGTTTGAGGTGCGTCGCTATGGAGATTGTTGCTTTTTGTTTGGAATTGTTGAGGGCGACACACCCTACAAATACTACAATAAAGGTAATACAAAACTTTGAGCCGCTTGTCTGGAATCGCTAGCCGAGAAAATCTTACCAATCAATTCTGTTAGTTGATTAGACGAAACCTTTTGCTCGATTTGTTCGATAATATCAGGCAAACTTTGCAAATTCGATATACTGCTAGAAGTATTATCAAGTTCCGTATTCATCGTATTTTGCTTTTCCGGTGCAGAATTCGGGCGAACCCCTTTTCCTTTGTTGCGTATGCTGCTGTGAGAGTTTTGCCAATCCGTAGCTTTTTGGTAAAAGCTTCGTAGAGATGCGTTATCCTCAGCAATGTTATGGAGTTGTTCAATCTCGAAAGTTTGACCAATTGTATTTAATGCTGATTGCACTTCAACAGACAAGGGTTCTGTTTGCAGCATTAGTGCGGCAATAAAAGCTTTAGCGATTTCGGCATCTGTGTCTGTCATAATCCGGTGAGGGTGAAAGCAGCCCAGTAGTAGGGATGCTGATAAGGTTGATTTAATTCTATTGTAGCTAACCGTCGCAAATTGCTGCTGAAATCTCGGTGCAGTTTCACATTATCTTTCGGAAGTTTGTCAATTTCCCCTTGATACCAAGCGGCTAAATCTTCGCGGGTGGCATCTCGCAGCCATTTTTGAGTCGCGGCTAGGGCTTCGGGTTTCGAGAGGCCTGTTTCTTGCCATTGTTGGTAAAAGTAAATCGTAAATAAGGCACTCGCGGCAGATTGTACGGGCCACAATGTACTGATGACGCAAGCTGCGCCCGCACGCATAAAACCGCTGACTAATCCTACATATTCTGAGGTGATATTTTGGTTGGCTGTCACCGCTGTTTCGCAAGCAGAAAGGCAGATAAGTTCGTAGTTGCTGAGGTTGAGGTGGATGATTTCTGCGACTGTCAATCGTTCTAGTTTACTTAAATATAAAGTAGATTCGAGAGGATTGGTAAATTCATAGCTGCCGTGCCCTGTGAAGTTAAAAATACTGTGTTGCTGTTGCAATAATTTTTTGACTTCCTCGAAAGTGATGCTGTTGTTTTTCAGTCGGGTGGAGTTGGGAAATATTTGGCAAATCCTTTCTGATTCTATTTCGGCGGCGGGTAGGAGAGGAAACCTGATTTCTTCGCCGTTTTCGCTGTAGGTACTGTCGGGATTTTCTATGCTGAGGAGTGAATGGGTTTCCCAGAATTGTAGGGGCAATCCCCCCGTGGTTGCCCCGGTTTGGTTGGTCAATCGATGTTTCAATTTTAGCCCAACTTTAGCGCTAGGCAAATAAGTAATCACAAATTCATCGCTAAACAAGGCATGAATCGGGAAGCGGTGCAAGTCGCGGTGAGGAATCAGAATTAAGTTGGTAATGCCGTTTGATTTTAATTGCTCTTCGATGAGGGGAATCTGCAAGATTTCCTGGAGTTGGGCAAATTTATTTGGCATTTCCAAGCGCCAAGGATGTTCTTGTTGATTGGCTTCATCCTTAGATTTATCTTGATGATCGGCATATTGTTGATTCCAATCTTTCACCCATGCTTCTAATTTTTCGGGGAAAGCGCTAAGACAGTTTTCTGGCGACAGCAACCCATCGGAGTTGATGATGAATGTTGTCAAGGCTGCATCGCTGAGATGCCAGAAAATCGCGCAGGTGGTGGGATTGAGAAGTTGCTGAATTTGGGCGTGGGTGGCTGTCTCGGCTATGGGTTCTTGGTAAGCGGGAATTGGTAAGGAATCCAGCAGCCAAGACAAGCAGACGTTTTTATCTAATTCTGCGGTGTCTAATGCTTTGACTATTTCCCCAGACTGCATGAAAATATTTACTGTTAATTGGTGAAACCTAACTAATTTGTCGGTGAGTTGTTGTTTGCTGAGTTGGGAATAGTTTTGCTGTTGCAGCAAGCGATGCACTAAATCGGTGGCATCTCGCCGTAATTTATCGGCTTTCTCAGTTTTGTGTGCACGTAGCAATGCTTTGATTAATTCTTGTAAAACTTCTAGATGTAGTGCGAGAAAGGCATCTTTACTTAGAGTTTCGAGGGCGAGATAGTAACTGTTGATGGCTTGGGATAACAAGTTGGGAAAGAGGCGGGGATTGCTTTGCCATCGGCTATAGTGAACTCTGCCAATTTCCCGATGCAATTGACCCCATCCTTCAGGTTCTTTGTTTTTGTCAACATACTTTAACCCTTCTTGGTAACTTGTCAATGCTCCTTGATAGCCGCGGTGATTTAAGGCAGGATTTTGGATTGCTATGGCAGAGATGAAGGGAGATCGGTTATTTTCGGTTTCTACTTTGCCAGCAGCCTGAGCTCTACCGCTCCAAGATCTCCATAAGTCCTGTTTAATAGTAATGGCTTTGTCGTAGGAGTCGATCGCATCTTCCCATCTGCCTAATTTATTCAGTGCATTGCCCCGATTGTTCCAGGCTGCGTGGTAATCTGGTTTGAATTCTAAGGCTTTGTCGTAGGAGGCGATCACATCTTCCCATCTGCCTAAATTACCCAGTGCACCGCCCCGATTGCTCCAGGCTTCGTGGTTATCTGGTTTGAATTCTAAGGCTTTGTCGAAGGAGGTGATCGCATCTTCCGATCTGCCTAAATTACCCAGTGCAACGCCCCGATTGTACCAGGCTGCGTGTAAATCTGGTTTGAATTCTAAGGCTTTGTCGTAGGAGGCGATCGCATCTTCCAACCTGCCTAAATTACGCAGTGCAAGACCCCGATTGTTCGAGGCTGCGTGTAAATCTGGTTTGAATTCTAAGGCTTTGTCGTAGGAGGCGATCGCATCTTCCAACCTGCCTAATTTATACAGTGCCCTGCCCCGATTGTACCAGGCTTCGTGGTCATCTGATTTGAATTCTAAGGCTTTGTCGTAGGAGGCGATCGCTTCTTCCAATCTGCCTAAATTACGCAGTGCACTGCCCCGATTGTGCCAGGCTTCGTGTAAATCTGGTTTGAATTCTAAGGCTTTGTCGAAGGAGGCGATCGCTTCTTCCCATCTGCCTAAAAGATTAAGTAAACAGCCCTGAAGATTCCAGCCTGTGTCGTCATCTGGTTTGAATTCTAAGGCCTTGTCGAAGGAGGCGATCGCACCTAAAACATCTCCTCTCATATAGTGCTCATTCCCTCGATCGAACCAAGCTTCAGCCTCAGCATCTACATCCGATTCACCCTCTCCACCTCCACGATTCCCATCCCCAGAAACACCCAAACCATTCCCAACAAACACCGCCTCAATCAAATTCCCATACCCACCATCATCCTCAACCACCGGCAACGGAAATCGCGTCAAAATCTCCAGCCCAATATTCCCCGCCACCTGCGACAATTCCCCGCTACCAATTCTCCCCAACAATCCCATCCGGCGCGCCAATTCCTGAAGCGAAGCCACCGCATCTGTAGGGGCGGTGTCATCATATTCGCCCTCAAATAATCCATTCCCAAACCGTCGCAACCAAGCCGCCAATTCACCATCTTTCAGGCGTTTTGCGATTAAGAATCCCGCTACATCGCCTCGACTCCAGTCGGTATTCACTCCTTCGAGGATTTCCATGAATTTCGACTCGTATTCGGCGTCTGTGAGGGTGGGGCGGGGTGCAGGTGGTGGCGGTGGTGGCGGTGTGGTTCCCAATAGGCGCTGGATTAGTCGTTTGAGGAATTGCCAAATTTTGTTTAGCATTTGTGGGGTTGGGTGGGGTTGTTTGTATTTTAGTATGTTTTGCTGGCCATGGGTGAGTATCGAAGAAACCGGGTTTTTTTGTGGATTTGTCGGTTATCGCAAATAATTGTCGTAAAAACCCGGTTTCTGGCCACGCGTGAAGCTCGAAGAAACCGGGTTTTTTCCTAATTTGTCGGTTATCGCAAATAATTGTCGTAAAAACCCGGTTTCTGGCCATGCGTGAGTATCGAAGAAACCGGGTTTTTTCCTAATTTGTCGATGGTGGCGAATAATTCTCGTAAAAACCCGGTTTCTGGCCACTCGTGAGTATCGAAGAAACCGGGTTTTTTTGTATATTTATCGATGGTAGTGAATAATTTTCGTAAAAACCAGGTTTCTGGCCCTGCGTGAGTATCGAAGAAACCGGGTTTTTTCCTAATTTGTCGATGGTGGCGAATAATTGTCGTAAAAACCAGGTTTCTGGCCACGCGTGAAGCTCGAAGAAACCGGGTTTTTTCCTAATTTGTCGGTTATCGCAAATAATTGTCGTAAAAACCCGGTTTCTGGCCATGCGTGAGTATCGAAGAAACCGGGTTTTTTCCTAATTTGTCGATGGTAGCGAATATTTTTGGTAAAAACCCGGTTTCTGGCCATGCGTGAGTATCGAAGAAACCGGGTTTTTTCCTAATTTGTCGATGGTAGCGAATATTTTTGGTAAAAACCCGGTTTCTGGCCACTCGTGAGTATCGAAGAAACCGGGTTTTTTCCTAATTTGTCGATGGTGGCGAATAATTCTCGTAAAAACCCGGTTTCTGGCCACTCGTGAGTATCGAAGAAACCGGGTTTTTTCCTAATTTGTCGATGGTGGCGAATAATTCTCGTAAAAACCCGGTTTCTGGCCACTCGTGAGTATCGAAGAAACCGGGTTTTTTCCTAATTTGTCGATGGTGGCGAATAATTCTCGTAAAAACCCGGTTTCTGGCCACTCGTGAGTATCGAAGAAACCGGGTTTTTTCCTAATTTGTCGATGGTGGCGAATAATTCTCGTAAAAACCCGGTTTCTGGCCACTCGTGAGTATCGAAGAAACCGGGTTTTTTTGTATATTTATCGATGGTAGTGAATAATTTTCGTAAAAACCCGGTTTCTGGCCCTGCGTGAGTATCGAAGAAACCGGGTTTTTTCCTAATTTGTCGATGGTAGTGAATAATTGTCGTAAAAACCCGGTTTCTGGCCCTGGGTGAGTATCGAAGAAACCGGGTTTTTTCTTAATTTGTCGATGGTGGCGAATAATTGTCGTAAAAACCCGGTTTCTGGCCCTGCGTGAAGATCCTACTTTAATAGCGGATAATACAGTTCTCCAGTAGAGTTGATATAACCCGCCCGATCGCCCGCCAAGTCACCAGTCCCCATAAATACGTCAACTCTCCCCGCGCCTTTAATTGCACCACCAGTATCTTGATCCAGTACAAACCGATTCACTGCACTTTGTTCGAGTTTCCCTGCTGCATTGGGATAGGGCAGTTTTGTGCTAATTAATGCTAGCGCGCCGGGGGGCATTAAACCTTTGTCGGTGGCGATCGACCTTTCGGCAGTTACAGGCACTCCAATGCTGCCGGTAGCAGGCGATCCGTTGGTATCTCGGAAGAAGACAAAGCTTTGATTTTTCGGCAAATACTTGTCCATCTCTGCTGGAAAATTGCTAAAATATTCGTTTAGTTTGGGCAATGTTAGCTGGTCTAAACTAAACTTGCCGTCCTTAACTAATTCTCGCCCGACACCTGTATAACTCTGACTGGTTTTCCCCGCGAAACCTACTGTCATGACGCCACCGTCTGTTAGTTGTAACTTCGCGGAACCTTGGACGTGGACGAGAAATGCTTGGAAGCGATCGCGCAACCAGACTAATTCTAATCCCCGCAGCAATCCTTTGTTTCCTTGCAAAGCATCCGCACCTTCCAATTCCAATCTGGTTGGGTGAGGTTTCGGCCAAGAACCCAGGTTTGGTGGCACTCTGTACAGGGGGTAACGGTATTCGGAATTAGGCGTGCGAGATGCCTGGTAAGTCGGCTCGAAATAACCGGTAAATGCAACTGTTCCTTTGTTGTCTTTGCCGATCGACTTATAAAACACAAACTCCCGCTTGACAGATTCCTGGAGTTGTGCTGGAGTTGTAGAACTGACAACTAATTCGCGGAATCGATCGAGCGATCGCCGAACTCGATCGCGGGTAATACCTGCGACCCGATAGCGACTGTAAGCACTCGCCGCCGCCTGGGAGTTAAGATAACCGAGGCTGTGGTCGATCGACTTTAACAGCAATTGCTTATCCCCCGGTTTGCCATTTTCGCCCCAGATTTGAGCATCAAAGGCGATCGACTCCAACTCACTCGCCTGCAATTGACTTATACTAATAGGTTGCAGCGCCGGAATTGCGATCGCGGGTACTGAAAAGGCGATCGCCAAAACACAACAGGCGATCGCCAATAGCTGATAACGAAAACTCTTACTCAATTTACAATCTTTCCTATTCAATTGATAATTTTCTCGATCGATCATTCATCATATCGTTCGATGCTAGAACTAAATATCGGTTCTACTCGAATGCCTAGAACGCTTGCAGGCCGAACTACCATGTATTCGCCTTGAATATTTTTGATCGGGACATTGAGAAATTCTGACGAATCTTGTTTGGGAACCAGAGTTTTGCTGTACCACAGTTGAAAATCTTGCAGCGTTGCAAAACGGATTTCTTCGCGGTGGCCGCCGTCTAGCAGCAGGTGCACGGAATATTCGCTGGGAGTTCTAGGCATAGCAGATGGGAGAGTTGTTGTACGATAATTTAAAATCTTAAATCTAAAATTGGTATGGCCGCAGTCTAGTAGCAGGTGCACGGAATATTCGCACTTGAGTTCTAGGCATATGTGTATTTTAGATTTTTGATTTTAAGCTTTTGGAACGATTTTACATTTTACCTGTTACTCGGCGTATTCTCTCATCTAATCGGTTGGAGAGCGGGGGAGGGGGGATAAGGGGAGATGACGCGGAACTTGTTGCAGAATTTTAACACTCTCTGTCGCCGTCGCGATCTCGCTTGCGGTTCGCGGCGGCTGAGTTTTTGGGTTTTTCCGGAAAACACTAAAAACCAGCAGATTATATTCTGTCACAGGAATTGATTGCTGCGGAGCGATCGTCCGCTAGCGCAGCCCGCCCTTACCAAGGCTAAGCCAACCAACAGCATCGTCCCAACTCCGACTTAGTAATAGTTGTTGTCCTAGATTGAAATAGTGACTCAATAATCAATGAAAGTCTTGTGGAACGTTGGTTGTAGCAGAGTTCCCAGTCTGCAATCTCAACGCAAAACAGCTTATCCCAACAACAAGTAGCGCGGCTGTCGATCGTCGTTTCTCCATAACAGGCGTTACAAAATATACACGTGTTTGAGAGACTGGGATTTCCAGCCTCAGTCGGCTATTGGTTGCTGTCGGCTGCTGCCAAACCGATCGGCGTTACGACGCGATTAAGTTAACGAACACAAGCATGAAAATCCTTGTCTTATAAGAACTTTTAGGCAGCGTGCAGCATCAAGTACAGCGGTGAGATTGTGGAGTTTTTGGGTGAGTCAGAAACTCTGTTGCCGCAAATTTTCGGGGAATTGGCGATCGGGTTTGACTTCCCCAAAAATTATGATATGGTTATTTTATATACACTTCAACCCATCAGTGGAATGAACATATCCATTATTGGCGATCAAAATTACATTTTGGGGATAGCAGCGCTGCTGAAGTCCATAGAACTCAATATCACTGAAGATCCAAACTTGCCCGTTAGCATTACGGTGGTATCGACAGGTATAAATACACAGCAAAGAAAACTGTTGCAAGATTGCTGCAAATATGAGATTGAATGGGAAGAAGTTAAGCCGAATTACGGGGGATTGCTTTCCCTGTCGGGTTCTAAGCTGACTTACGCGAGATTGGAACCGGAGAAATACACAAAAGCCAAAGATAGGCTGATTTGGCTTGACAGTGACATGATTGTTCTGGGGAGTTTAGATCCGCTGTGGAACCTAGACTTTGAAGGAATGCCGGTGGCCGCAGCGCTCAATGTCTGGGGAAATCCCAACAATCCGGCCGATAAAAAGCCTTATTTTAATGCTGGTCTTTTAGTTTTTAATCTCAAGCTTTGGGAGCAAGAAAATCTCTCAGAAAAAATGATCGATAACGCTCGGATTAACCTTTGGTGCGATTGCGATCAGGGTACATCAAATTCTGTGTTAGCGGGAAGGTGGAAGCGATTAGAGCAGATATGGAACAATCCCGATACAGATGATATGTCCACGAGAGTGATGCACTTTATCTCTAGTCCGAAACCTTGGGAAAGCCCGCAACCTAATGAATTATGGCTGGAGATGTTATCTCAAACACCGTTTAAGGACGAACTGAGCCGAATTAAAACTAATTCTGATTTGATGTCGAGGCTCAAGGTAAAATACAAAAGATGGGAGCCGTGGCTGACTGAACCAACCACAAAAATTAAGAGCTATATCAAAAATCGACAAAGGTAAGAGGATTTGAGATTGGCGGCTGGCACCACTTCGCAAAACTAATGCAACTGGCCCAGCAGCTCTCAGCAACGATCGCATGATATCCTCTCCAGATTAACCGCACGCGCGATCAGTTCGTAGTGCGGACTTCAGTCCGCAGTATTTTGCGGACTTCAGTCCGCACTACGAACCTTGCTGATTGGGGTTAATCGATCGCACACTAGATAACACAAAAAAGCTTGCATTCCTGAATGCAAGCTTTTTTTACCTGTTCGGACTCAGGAATGCAAGCCCTATTCAATAAGCCTCCATCCAAGCAATACATTTTCGCATCTGTTCGCCCATGGTTTCTCGATCGGCATGATACCTGCGGCCGTGTCCCGGCAAAACCCATTCAAACGAGTAATTAGCTAAGTTGTGCATAGATTTGATTTGTTCTGGCCAAGAATACCAACACGCAGTAGGAAAGCCAATTAGCTGCTGGAAATTGTCCGACCATGCTAGATGGTCGCCGCTAAACAAAAATTTGTGATTGTACAGCAAAACAGTGTGACCTTTCGTATGGCCTGGAACAGGTACAATAGACAAATCCTCAGCTATTTGATGCGGTTCGCTGCCGGATAATTGAATTTCTACACTGCGAGTATCCGCGTTAACTTCGTCAGCATGAAGAATGCGATCGCACCCAAAACGATCGCGATATTTTTGATGGTCGGCTACATCGTCGCGGTGAGTCAAGTACAATTGACTGCTCCCCGGCATAAATGCACGGGGATTCCCAAAGGCTGCTAGGAGACAGGAGTCAAAGCCGTGTCTCTCCGCTTTTCCTTTGAACTGTCACCCAGATATGACTCCGAGTGGGACGAGTCAAAGCGCCCCTAGACACTCGGCTAAGGTCTAACCCCAGCGTCATGCTTACTTTACGCAGAATGTTGGCAGCGCCATTACAATCTGCGTTGATGTACCAGTTTTGAGCAGTTCGATACAATCCGCGTTTTGTCCGTTTGCCCGATTCCTTCCACCCTTCGGGTTTTTCACCGAACGTAGGTAGCAAGTCAGCATCGACAAACGAAGCCTTAGAGGTGTATGATTCCTCAGTTTCGACAAACTGAATCCCATACTGTTGGCACAATTGGGCGATACGGGTCTTTAATCTAGCCGTGGGAATCTGCACAAACTTCTGATTGGTTTTTTTGCCCATGTTGGCGCTGTCTTTTTGTGCTTTATTCCAGCCAAAAACAACTGTGCCAATATGATTCTCCAAACAGTGGTTGACGACCTGTCGAGCAGCTTTGTTAACAGCATCTCTGACCTGCCGATTTCGCTTTTCAGTAATGGCGGCTAATCGCTTAGACCAAAACCCTTGGGGCTTATCGTCCTTCAGGGTTGAAACTTGTTTGTTATACCAGCGATTCAAAGACTTAAGATGCAAACCGTCCACAATCATTGACGTTCCTGCATTACTCACTATTGTCAGCCAATTGTTCAACCCTGGATCAATCCCCAGCGCTAATAACGGATCGAGTGTCACGTCAATCGCTCGAACTTTGTAGACGAACTCAGCATAAAAGCAGCCATTGCGCGGCAAGATTCTGAGTTCTCGAATCTCTGAATACTCAAGGTTTGCTGGCATTGCCAGCTTGAAGTTTTTCAACCCAAACCAAGCTTGAACTTTTTGCCCTAACGGGATAACAATTTGACCGTCCAGCAACTTCTTTCCCAGTGCTTGCTTTGGGTAGGCAATGAGATGAAGCCCGTCTTTTTCGCGGTAGTTAATGAGCTTCGGACGATGCTCTAAACCGCCTTCTTGAAACAGCTTAATCAAGCCCTTGTAGGACTTAATGGATTCTCCTACAGCGCCACAAACCTGTTGCGCGGCTTGAGCACATAACGCGCCGTAATGGGGATTGCGTTTCAGTTTGTTGATTAGGTCAAAAGGTCTGACAAACTGATGAGCCTTGAAATACATCTGACGACCGTAGTAAACCGCACAATTATGTAGCTTGTTTGCTTCGCCACAAATGAACTCTAGAATCGCCTGAAGCTCTTGATCTGGCTTGATTAAAACTTGTTGGCATCCAAACATATTTGCTTAACCTCCTGTCGCTATTATCTATTACAATTGTCTTCAATACAACTTACAGATACAAAATTATGGCTAGTTTATCAAAAACAGACTTGGAGTATCGGCACGAAGGAAATGCCGTGTCGATGATTAACTATCACTTTGTCTTTGTTCCAAAGCGTCGCCGCCCTGTGCTAACCCAAAAGGTCGCAGAACGGCTTCAAGAAATCATTTTTGAGCTTGTTGTAGAAAATCGATGGAAGTTAATCGCTGTTGAAATAATGCCTGACCATGTTCATTTGCTGCTAAACATCAAGCCGAGCGATTCAGCTTCGGACGTAATGCGAAGAATTAAAGGCAGGTCAGCAAAGCTTCTAAGAGATGAGTTCCCGCAATTGCTAAAACTGCCTTGTATGTGGACTCCTAGTTATTTTGTTGGGAGTGTTGGCAATGTCTCGACTGAAATTGTTCGCAAGTATATCGAGCAGCAAAATGGAAAATAGTAATTGCAGCTTAAAAGCTTCCCCTAGCTTTCATCCCCGGCTTAAAAGACCGGGGTTCTCAGCATGGTTTTTATAGCGAATTCCGCCCATTGCTTCGAGATTTTTGACTAGCGGCGGCACAAAACGAGGAGAATCAACTAAAATGTTTCCTTCGGGGCGGACAATTAAATAACTCGCTGCACCGTAGGATTTCTCTGAGTGGTAGCCGCAGTGGTAGATATTTTCGGTTACTAATGCGGGTAAAAGTTCCTGAACTTCTTTAATAATTTTCGGTTTTTCTACAGTACCGATCGAACTTGTCGGACAAGACAAAAGAGCCGCAAAACTTCGTATTTGAGCGATTTCGTCTGTTGGCTGGTGGTAAACCGCAGATTGTTCTCCAGCTTTAGTAAAGACTTCCGGGGCCATCCACCGACAAGTATCGCAGTCTATGCAGCTACTGTCTACATAAAAATTACCGCTGATATTTTCGGGACGGCGCAAATTGATGTGAGCCATTTTTTCACCTCTCAATCACAAATCAGGGCTAGAAGTCCATAATATAAAAATTGTGGGCTGGCTATAAGGCCGACCCCACAATAATTCTACTCTCTTGTTGTGGAACGGGCATCTTGCCCGTTCCCAAGCAGACTACCAACTCAAAGTTTAAATTCTACTGCTGCTTGTCGGCTGCTGGAAAAGCACCAGCTTTCACTGCCACAGTAACAGGTTGTCCGCCGCGGCTCAACTCAAGTTCCAGATTGGTGCCTACTTTGCTATTCTCGACAATTTGCTGTACGCTGCCAGCATCGCTGACTTCTTTACCGTTGATTTTCTTAATCACGTCAGCAAGACGAATCCCAGCTTGTGCCGCCGGAGAATCTTTGGCAATTCCCAAAACTAACACGCCTTTATCCTCAGTCAGCCTCAATTTGGGGTTGGGATTTTTATTAAATTCTGCCTTGACTTCGGGAGTAATGCCCAACATCCGAACGCCGAGATAGGGATGTTCGGCTTTTCCTGCTGTGACTAATTGGTTGGCAATTTGTTGTGCTCGATCGATCGGAATCGCAAAACCCAACCCTTGGGCGCCTTGAATAATCGCCGTATTCATGCCGATAACTTGACCGCGCTGGTTCAGCAACGGGCCGCCGGAATTGCCGGGATTGATTGCAGCATCGGTTTGAATAAAGCTAACGCGCTTGTCGGGAACGCCAACATCGGCGCTAGAGCGGCCTGTGGCGCTAATAATCCCCACAGTGACGGTATTATCTAAACCGAGGGGATTGCCGATCGCGATCGCCCATTCTCCCGGCTGTAACTCTTCAGATTTGCCCAAACTTACCACAGGTAAATTGGTAGCTTCAACCTTAACAACAGCCACATCAGTAACTGTATCTACCCCCAAAACTTTGCCTGCCAATTCGCGGCCGTCCTTAAATTTAACTGTCACCGTATCCGCGCCGTCAACAACGTGAGCGTTAGTCAAAATGCGACCGTCGGAACCAAACACAAAACCCGAACCGGAGCCCCGCTGAACCTGCTTTTCCGGTTGGCTCGTTGGAGAATCTGGGCCGAAGAAGCGGCGTAAAAACGGCTCGTCCAAAATATCAGGCTGTTGAGTTTTTACCGTGCGAGAAGAATTGATACGTACCACTGCCGGGCCGACTTCCTGCACAACTTTAGTCACAAAATTAGCATCTTGATTCGGCAGTATATTGGCAGGCAATGCTGAGATTGGTGCTGTTGCAGGTTCTGATTTGATTGCGTTAGAACTTCCAGGAACTTGGGCAGAACTTAGGCCGTTGCACCCAACTGTTGCGGTGGAGCCGAGCAAAACCAAGGATAAAAAAGCCAGTTTTTTCGGCAAGGAAAGACGGCGAGAAGGCAGATTGGTAGCAGGCATATTTTTGTTTGACATAGTATTGATTTGGTGGGATAATGGGTGGGAGTTATAATTATTTTTTGGCATTTTTAGCACCTACTGTAAATCACTTAAATTAATTGACTTAAATTCACCGAGAACTCAAGATTCTTTAATTTTAATTCAAGTCTTTCTGACCGCTGCGGGCGGTTGGGGTGGGATTTACCCTACAGGGTGGGGTAGAAACCGGAGTGTAGCAGGCAAATGATGGATTACATCGGGGCGATCGCGCGATCGCCAAACTGCTGCAAGCTGCGATAATATAAACTACGTCAGGCTCCCCGGATATTCCGCATTTCCACGCTCAATTTTCACAGCATGGACATCCCGACTCCACAACCCCACCTTCAGCCTGATTTTTCGCCTCACCAGCAGCAGTCCCAAGCTGTAGCGATCGAGCGTGTAAAAACGAATTTTGGCGCCACGAGAACTCCCGCACCAAGGAAAAATCTAACGAAGATTACATGATAGAAATATCTGGTACTATTAGCATCGCCTGCTCTGAAACCTCAATCAGAGTCATCTACTATGAATTTTAATTTTGGCAAGTCTTTTGTAGCAACTGCCCTCGCCCTCGGTGCACTGTTATCCGGCATTGTAGGCACTGCGGGAATGCCAGCAGCAGAAGCCGCTACCAGCAAACCCGCAACTAAGACAGTAGAAGCCGCTAGCACTAAGCCCAGAGCTAAAGTAGCAACCAAAAAACCTGTAAAGCCTAGAGCTAAAGTAGCTGCTAAAGCTAAGTCCAAGTAGACACAAAAAACTCCGTTTAAATCTGAGATTTAAACGGAGTTGACAATTTTATAATTCAGCCGGTTCAATGGAACTAATAGCATCCATTTCCATCGACTTGTTCTTGGAAGTTTCCCAAGTATCAACAGTATTTTTAATAAAACCAGCCATCGGTACAGCAACTAACAAACCTGCTATTCCCGCCACCTTCACCCCAATTAACAGCGACACTAAAATCCACACGGGATTGAGACCGATAAAACCCCCTAACAATCGAGGAGCCACCCCGCTTTCAATTACTTGCTCGATGACTGTAGCGACAGCTAAAAGCGTGACTCCGAGCCAAAAATTGTTTAATGTGATCAGCAAACTGACAACGCAAATGCTGAAAGGCGCTCCGAAGGGAATCATTGTCATTACCCCCACACCCAAACCGAACAGCAATCCGAAAGGAACTCGCAAAATTAAAAAAGCCACAGTCATTGACAATCCCATTAAACCGGCCAAAGTTGCTTGGCCGACGAAGTAGTTGTGGAAGCTTCGCGCTAGCAACTGCCGCAATTGCAGGCTCAGTTTGGAGGGAAACCACTTAAACAATCCTTCCCACAGCCGATCGCCGTGCAAGAGCAAGTAAAATGTCAGGACTATGGTGAGCAGAAAATTCACCAGACTGTCGGCCGCACCCAAGCCAAATTTGAGAATTTCACCCGTGAGAGACTGCAATTGAGTTGAAAGTCGATCGCTCAATTGCGTAGTCAAACCGCTAACATCAATGGGGAGACGGCGATTTTCCGCCCACTTGTGGAATGCTTCAATCTGCTCTGTACCAGAAACTATCCAACTCGGTAGTCGCGTGGCGAGTTCAGTAATTTGGTTCAACAGAATCGGAGCCAGAGTGACACCCAAAACCACCAAGATCAGCAAAGTTAAGAATAATACCGCCAACACCGCGCGATCGCGCTTCAAACCGTATCTGCGGAGAAAGCGTACTGGATAATCTAGCAAAAAAGAGAACACTGTCGCGACTACCAAAACGGTAATCAGCGCGCGAAAATATTCAAATACTAGGAGGGCTAACCAGCAGTTGAGTACCGCTAGAGGAAATAACAGTCCGTAAGTCCACCAAGGCGGCAGTTTAGTCAAACGTCTCATCTAAGTTAACCCACTTAAAACTTGAGATGCCAGATATAAGATTGAGGCTGCTATTTGCCCTTCTGGGCTCCCGATTATACGGTGCATTTAATTATACCTGTTTCAAAAACAAGGCAAATCTAGGTCAGCTCCCAACGCCCTGGCTAAGTCAGTCATCCCCAATCGCAAATCTCAAATCTGAAATCGAAAATGGTCTGATACCAGGCTGCTAAAAAGTCCCAGTTGCTCTACCAGCAGGAGAAATAAGGCTGCTGGCAGGCAGTACCTGCCACAACCATGTTATATCGTTTCCGCTGGTATGGATATATTACCTGCGGAATAACTTATTTTTTGCCCTTGGACGCAAACAGTTAGCGGCTGCTGATTCAAGCTTTTTCCCCGTGTCGTTCCACAGCTAATTGAATTAAACGGTCTGCTAATTCCGGAAAAGAAATACCGTCATGCGCCCACATTTGGGGATACATACTGGTAGCTGTAAAGCCGGGGAAAGTGTTGATTTCGTTAATCAAAACTTCTCCAGTTGATTCAACGTAGAAAAAGTCTACTCGCCCTAAACCTGCTGCATCAATAGCCAAAAATGCTCGCACAGCCATTTCTTGGATTTGGGAGACGATCGCACTGCTGACTTGTGCCGGAATAGAACATTCGGATTGTCCCTGAGTATATTTAGTTTCGTAGTCGTAGAAATCGCTTTGAAAACTAATTTCTCCCACCGTTGAAGCTTTCGGGTTGTCGTTGCCCAAAACCGCACATTCTAACTCTCTAGCAACCACACCCGCTTCCACAATGATCCGCCTGTCGTAGCTGGCGGCGCTGTCGAGAGCGGCTTCTAACTCAGCGCGCGATCGAGCTTTAGAAATGCCCACAGACGAACCTAAATTCGCTGGCTTAATAAAGCAAGGATAGCCCAACTCGGCTTCAATTTTGTCGCACAGTTTGGGAAAAATGCAAGGATTCGACCAGATTTCAGAACGGTTGACAGCGATGTATTTTACCTGCGGCAAACCTGCTTGAGCAAAAGCCATTTTCATCACAATTTTATCCATTCCCAGGGCCGAACCCAAAACCCCAGAACCGACAAAAGGAACTTGCAATAATTTCAGTAACCCTTGCACAGTACCGTCTTCGCCGTTGGGGCCGTGCAAAACTGGGAACCAAACATCTACTCCATTAAAATTAGGAAACTGCCAAGCTTCTCCTGTTTGCGACTCTATTTCCAGGGGTTTTCCTGTTGCTAAAACTTGTTGCGGTGTCGCGCCCGACAGCCAGCGGCCGTCTTTTTGGATGTAAAACGGCAGAACTTCGTATTTAGAGGCATTTTCGTCAGCAGCAAGGGCGCGGGCGATCGCCCGCGCGGAACTAATCGAGACTTCATGTTCGCCCGATCGCCCCCCGAACAGCAGCCCGATCCGCATCTTCGTCATTTTTCAATACTCCCGGTACTTTTTGACAAATATACACGCAGTTAGCGCAGCTACAACAGGAAGTATCCGACACCAAACCAGAATTGGCGATCGACAAACAAGCTCGAAAACCGCCACAACTAACGCATCAGATCGGGGCTACTGGGGCTGGATTGGTTTCACAAAACTGCTCTTAGCCGGAACAAAACAATTACTCGGCCCGCCATTACCCTCAGTTTTTTCAATAAAAAACCAAGGTTGATGTTGCGAATCGTACAAAACCCCCAATCCGCTGGGGCCGAGATAGATTTCAAAATTCTGCCCCGGTTTCAAAGTACCAACCACAGGCCAACTAGCAATATTTAAATTAATCTTGCTTCCCGGGTCTTCTATTTCCTCAATAGAATGCGGGCCCATGCGACAGTTGAGACCGTTGGGGTCAGTATCTACCACTTCCCAATATAGGTGGGAGGTTCTGGAATACTCTCCGCGATCGTTTGGCTGCGGCAATTCAGCTTGCTCATCTATTAACCCAGTTGTTTGGGGAATTGACTGTTGTGTATCGAAGTCAGAACTTTCTGTCATGGATTTAAACACTCTTTTGTTAATAAAAATTGTATCGAATTTAACCGCCAACCACAAACCTCAGATCGCCTCCAGCAACTTATACGCAATGCGTCAAGGTTCGTAGTGAGGACTTTAGTCCGCATCCATCCAAGACTCAAATCCCCACTAAAAACTAATCAGTAAAGGTTCGTAGTGAGGACTTTAGTCCGCATCCATCCAAGACTAAAATCCCGACTAAAAACTAATCAGTAAAGGTTCGTAGTGAGGACTTTAGTCCGCATCCATCCCAGACTAAAATCCCGACTAAAAACTAATCAGTAAAGGTTCGTAGTGAGGACTTTAGTCCGCATCCATCCAAGACTAAAATCCCGACTAAAAACTAATCTCGAACTGTCAACTGCCAACTGTCAACTGTCAACTGTCAACTGAAACCATTTCTCCAGTCAAACTAAAAGCGCGAATATCAGTAATTTTAACACGCACAATTTTTCCTGCCAATTGTGCAATATCGCCCTTAAAAAATGTCAGGCGATTGCCGCGAGTGCGCCCCATCACCTGAGTTGGATCTTTCAGATTTTGGACTTCCACCAAAACCTCCTCAGTGCGATCGAAATAGCGCTGCGATCGCTCCATAGCGGTTGTCGTCACCACATGATTGATGCGTTGCAGGCGATCGGCCTTCACCTCCTCACTCAACTGATTTTCCCACAAAGCAGCAGGCGTCCCCGGGCGAGGCGAATAAGCAGCAGTATTCACCAAATCAAAACCCACATCTTCGATCAACTTCAAAGTCTTCTCAAACTGAGCCTCCGTTTCCCCCGGGAAACCCACAATCGCATCAGCCGTAATCGAAGCATCCGGCATATAACGGCGAATCATATCCACAATTCGCAGATATTTCTCCTGAGTATAACCCCGAGACATCGCCTTCAAAATCTCATTATCACCCGACTGAAAAGGCACATGAAAATGTTCGCAAACCTGCGGTAACTCCGCACAAGCCTTAATCAATCGTTCATTAAAATAGCGCGGGTGGCTAGTAGCAAACCGCAGGCGATCGACACCAGGAACATCCCGCAAAAAATAAAGCAAATCAGTCAAAGTATGCTGATTGCTGCCATCCGGTTTTGTCCCCGGCAAATCGCGCCCGTAAGCATCAATATTCTGCCCCAACAAAGTCACTTCCTTGTAACCTTGACGGCCCAAATCCTCCATTTCAGCGCGAATAGCCTCCGGCATTCGTGACTGTTCAACCCCGCGAACATTCGGCACAACACAATAAGTGCAGCGTTCGTTGCAGCCATAAATTACATTTACCCAAGCAGTCACCTTGCTGTCGCGGCGAGGCTTAGTAATATCCTCCATAATCTCCACAGCTTCCGTCGCTACAACTTGATTTCCCTGAAAAACTTGTTCCAGCAAATCTTCAAGTCGGTTAGCGTGTTGCGGGCCCATTACTAAATCTAATTCCGGCACTCTACGCAACAGCGCTTCACCTTCCTGCTGCGCCACGCATCCAGCTACAACCAAAGTCAAACCAGGTTCTTGGCGCTTGCGATGAGCTTGCCTTCCGAGGTTAGAATAAACTCTTTGTTCAGCATTGTCGCGAATCGTGCAAGTATTGTAGAGAATCAAACTAGCGTCATTCGGGTCTTCCGAGAATTCAAAGCCCATATTTTCCAGAATGCCAGCCATCCGTTCCGAATCGGCTTTATTCATCTGGCATCCGAAAGTAGTGATGTGATAGCGGCGGGGTTTAACGGTCATGGCGAATTGCAGGAAAATAAAAAATCTAGGTTTTCAACCTTATGGCGTATTATATAATAAATTTTAACCTTTTCACCAATCTGTAGGGTGTGTGAGGCGCGGCGATTAACTTGCGTCACTGAAAATCAATCTTAAACCGTGCCTCACGCACCAAAAATATAATTACTCAACCACAATATTGTGTCTTCAAAAATACAATATTGTGGTTGAGCCACAGCCTGGGAAGCCAAATAATGAACTCCATTACCACAGTTTTAAACATATATTTTTATTAATTAATTTAAAAAACAACTTTCACCAACCTGTAGGGTGCGTGAAGAGTGGAAATTAATACCATGGCTAAAAATTATTGCTACAATAATAATATATTTTGGGGTTTGTTTACAACACCTAGAAGCTGGTGGTGCGTCGCTATGAGATTGTCGATTTTGATGTAGAGATTTATCGCAGGCGACACACCCTACGCCTCAACCGTTGGTGAATTTTTATTTGGCTCAGTTTATTTGAAAAAGGCATTCCACCAATCTGTATGGTGTGTGAGGCGCGGCGATTAACTTGCGTCACAGACAATCAATCTTAAACCGCGCCTCACGCACCAAAAATATAATTAACTCAACGACCATATTGTCTATGCAAAAATATAAAAATTGTTTGAGCAATACCTTTAGATGCCAAATAAGGAACTCCATTACCCACAGTTTTAAACATATTAGTCAGTGTCATATTATTCGGCAGCGCAAACTCTTTTGGTAGTGACTGGATAGCTAGTGCTTCTGCAACCGAAAGCCTGCGAACTTTGTAAGGATGCAAGTGAACTTCGTTATTCCCATAACAAGCAGTCGGCGAATACCGCCAGCGGTGCAAACGCTTAAAAGATTTTTTTGAATCATCTCCTTCATCGACCTCTGCAAACCTTTTAATACCTGCTCTAGGTTGAAAATAATGTTCAGCATTGGGATGATTGAGAACATCATTTTTTTGGAACCAAAACTCAACTGTTAATTCTGGAGTAATGCCATCGGGACAAGGCAAGAAACCATCTTGTACAAAAGCATTTCTTTTAGACCAAGGATGACAAAAAACGTCTGATTTAGGATGTAATAGCTGGGTTTCCCAGGGAAATAAACTTTCAGGTAACATTGGGCTAGTTTTATCTATGGAAATACCCAGATTTGTGACAAGATTTTTGCTAAAGCCAATCAAAATAATTCGGTCTCTATCTTGTGGGACGCCGTATTCGATCGCATTTATTAAACGTTCCACAAAAAAATATCCCGCATCAGCCAACTTATGCTTGAGTTCGTCATAAAAAGCTTTATGCTTTTTTGTTCTCCACAAACCTTTGACATTTTCAAACAAAAAGAAATCCGGCTGCTGTTGACAAATCAATTCAATGTACGAAGCTGAAAGTTTGCCTTTATCTCCTTCCTGACCTCGGTTTTTGCCGCCAATAGAAAAGTCAGGACAAGGCGGCCCCGCGATAAATCCCACAATATCGTGATGCTGGCGGGCATCCTGCATTAATTCCCGCAGCCGAGAAGCTGGTTTTCCCCCTACAAGTTGAGTGATATCTGCTTCCTCTGCTTCGCAGTATCCATATTCTGGTAACGGCAAATTCAGACACTGCCGAGAGTAGCGGTATGCTTGCATGAAAGGTGGGAAAATTTCATTGACATACGCTACATTAAAGCCGCTTAATTCAAAACCGAGGTCGAGGAATCCTGAACCGGAAAAAAAGGAGAATATACAGGGAGAACGGTACATTGAATGATGCCAGGAATTTTAAACTAAAGTTATTATAAATTGTTTGCGGTACACAATGCACACTTTCTTTGCATACTTTATATCATTTATTAAAAGCATTAGCCTTGCGCCGGACACTCCACCGTGCCGTTTCCCTACTTAAAACCATTGGCCGCCTCGGAAACGCCAGTAGGGAAAGAAAATCCGCATCAGTGTTTGTGATGCCAGATAAATAGTCAGCCACACTAAACTGTAATGTAATGCAAAAGCTCCCACGTCAAAATCTTCTGTCGGTATCCCGGGCAAACCGATAATTTCAATCAAAAATAACATAAATAGTGCTTCCCAAATCCCGGCGATTAATTGAAAGGCACCGGGCCAATCTCGATCCCAGCGAAACTGCTGGATGTAAATATATAAGACATCCCAAGCGATGCCAAAAATTGCTACATATCCTAAAATCCAGAAAAATATTGCCCCGGATTTCGAGGTAATTAAACCCATGAAAAAGGGGATGGTTACTAAAACGCCTATGGTTGCAAATAATAGTAACCGAGTTTGCCAGCGACCATATAAGGTAGGAGTCATTCGATTTTAGATTTTGGATTTTAGATTTTAAATTGGGGATTTTGGATTTTGAATTGGGGACTTAGGATTTAGGATTTGGGGTTGTAGATAGAAGCGGAAGTTATAAGATTTTGAGGACTTTAGTCCTCACTACGAACGAATTTTATCGCTCTTTTCTTCTTCCTTGTTGAAATTAGCCGGGAGATTTATTTAAAATCCACTTTAACCATTGCACGAACGATCGCCAAATGCTCAATTTCCCAACACCCGGAGCTCCATTGGCTGCCAGACTTTCAACGGAACGCAGGGCCGCGTATTGCAAGCCCAAAAAGCTGTCTACGGGCGCGTAAGGCCCCCCCAAAGTAATCGCGCCCGCCGTGTACACCCGCCCTTCTCCATTGTTGGGGGAAGCATTGCGTAATTCGGGCACTTCAAAATCGTTGTTAACGCTCAAACGCCCCAAATTATTGAGGGGGAGATTGTATTGAATTACCAAATCCTCTAGGAGAGGGCTGGTTTTTACCTTAGCGTCCAAACCCGTAGCGTCAATGATAAAATCAGCTTCTAGCTTAATTTGCCCCTTGAGTTCCTTCTCCCGAATGTAAGTCACCGTGCGGTTTTGACTGTCGCGCTCGACTCGCTCGACTTCGCCGAAGGTGATTTGATACCATCCTTGACTTAAACCTTGTTTGACAATCCGCCGCCAGTCGCTGCGCTGGGCGGTGGTAGTACCGCCCCAGTCTGCTAGCAACTGCGGGCGCAATTCCGGTTTTGCTGTTTCCAAAAGTGCGCGCAGTTCCCCGCCCCAGCAGGCTTTGGGCCAGTTGAAAGGTTGAAATTCATAGTGATTTTCGACGTTTCTCTGAGCCCGATCGAATTTGTTACCTTGGGGTTTGGGCGATCGCATCAAATGCAATACTTGAATGTTGGCATTTCGCTGTCGCGCTTCATAAATTCGCTGCACCACCCGCGAAGCTACAATTCCCCGCCCTCTAATTAACACGGTGCCGCCCCTGGCCTCCAATTTTTCATAAACGCCGTCGTGGCTTTCGTAAGCGTTGACAACTGACTCAAAATCCTGGGTTGTTTCGCGGTAGGCTTGCAAGTCGGGCAAAAATTGAATGGCGGGATAGCCGGTGGCTAAGTGTACGTATTTGGCGATTAAAAAAGCTCGATCGCGCTCGTTGGCATTCGATCGAGAATACGCGATCGCGTACCTGCCGTCATCTGTCTGGCGAATCGCCCGCACTCTCCCGTAGCGAAACATCTGATTCCACCCGATACGCACAGTTTCCCTGTCAATCGAATCAAACACATTGTCGGCGTGCGGCGTATAGGTTTCGGCAAAAGTCGGTTCGGCAAATACCTGCCACATCAACTTCAGCGATATTCCCAGTCGCCCTTTGAGCAATTCTTGCCAAGCTTCCCGCAGAGCGTAGGGAGGCCAGCCCCAAATGTTGTCCGGACACGAGTCAGAATTCGATCGCAGGCGCTCTCGCAGCGGAATTTGAGAATTCAGGCACAAACGGCGGTAGCGCGCGTAGGGCTGCTCTTCCATACCCAAAACCGCAATTCGATCGGCTTTCACGCCGCAAATTCTCAGCAAATCCACCCAAATCAAGCTGCCCAAACCGCCGCCAACAGCAGCCCAATCAACTTCTTCTGCAACAGGGAATCCCATAGATTGGAGCGATCGCATTGTCACTTGATTTGCCTGCAAAAATGCGATCGGCGGAAATTCTTCCCTACTATTTGTTTGAGGAAGCGACACAATTTGCGGCCCCAACGCGGGGTCTGGCCCATTGGTTTGCGGGTTAAAGAAAATGTGAGAATTCACAGATGGGCTTTCTGTGGAATTAACAGTAAATGAAATGGCGATCGTGTAGGGGCCGATTTGTAGCATATCGCCGTTGGCCAGCACGCATCGGGTTTGGCGGGTGCCGTTGACAAAAGTACCGTTACGGCTGCCCGTGTCAGTGACTACAATCTTGTCGCCTTCGGTGGCAATCACAGCATGAAACCGAGAAACTTGACTGCTTTTGAGGGGAATTCGAGAAACTCGTCGCCCGTCGATCGTGGCGGGCATACCTTCAAAAATTCGTCCCAAAGCAATCGGCAATTCGAGTATCGGAGAGCGACAATCCCCCGTCTTTGTATCTTTCCAAGTCAGTCGCAGGTGCAAGGTTTGAGGATTCATGTCAGTTGTCAGTTGTCAGTTGTCATTAGTTATTAGTTATTAGTTATTAGTTATTAGTTATTAGTTATTAGTCATTTGTTATTTGTCATTAGTCATTTGTCAGCTCGCGCGAAGAGCGTAGTCGAAGGGTATTCATTTTTTATTTGTCATTTTTTATTTGTCATTTTTTATTTGTCATCAGGAATAAGGAATAAAAGCAATGATTTGAGCAACTAAGAACATCCTAAGCGTCGGGCGTGGCTGTTAGATAGGTTATTCGATTTAACGATTTTATGCAGCATCCCGATTTTGTCAAAAGCGTTTTTAATGTGAAAGTATTTTCCTCGTTAAATTGCGAAAAACTCGCCAATTGCTGATACCAGTCCCCAAAAACGATGCAACTTTAAGGATGCAACTTTAGGGAAGCTCCAAACCATTATGCAGTAAGTCATTCCCAATCTAAAATCTAAAATCTAAAATCTAAAATCCTATTAATCTGATTCTCCCATTAGAGTAAATGCCGCCCAGTTGCTAGAGTTAGGATATTCCTTCGCCACTGTGAGCATGGCTTGGCCCAGTGCTTGCGCCTTGTCGGGATTTGCCTGCATTTGGCGATAAAACTCCATCATTAACAAACTGGTAGGCTCATCTGGAACATACCAAAGCGAGACAACAACACTCGTAGCACCCGCAGTCATCAGAGATCGAGACAATCCCATCACGCCGTCGCCAGTAATCCTACCTCTACCAGTATTGCAGGCACTCAGTACCACTAATTCAGCTTGCAGTCGCAAATCTATGATTTCGCTGTCCGTCAGCAAACCGTCATCCGTTGGAGATGCAGCCAGGGCGATCGCCCCCGGTACTTGATTCTCTGTCAATTCATTGAGCAAGCCGTGAGTTGCCAAGTGAATAATTTTAGCATCCAGCATCAGTTGCTTAACCAAGGTTTCAGTCGCTTGTTTGCCAATTAGGGGTTTGGTGTTGAGAATTTGCGCGATCGCGATCGCTTCTGTTTCCGATCCCGGAAGTGGCGCTAACTGCCGCGGCGGATGGCCAATCAAAGGCATTTCTGGATTTCCTACTATCAATATGTCTTTTTCTGGCGACGGTAATTGATTGTTTTCTCGCCTGCGCTGTCTCAGTGTTCGAGTTAACTGCAATATTTGAATTGCTGGCGCTGTCAAAATAGTATGTTTGGTGATTAAATATTTTCCCTCTGCATCTTGCAAAGCAGGAAAGGGAACCAAAAACAGAGATTGATGGGGAATAAAAATAATTTTTGCTTTGGGATTTGCCGGCAATACATCAGCAATCGGTTCAATCAACAGTCGATACATTTGCTGCAAACAATTTTTACCCCGACAGCGAGTAGAAGTGCTGTTAGTAGCGTTAGTTTCTGCGCCCGCAGCTTCGCGGGTGCCGCGCACGAACTCTGTCAGAATAGTCTCAGATTGTGGTGTTCCCCTATCAACAGCAGCCGCAACTCTCGTCACTTCAGAAATTTCTCCCAAACCTGCATCTATATTAGCGAAGTTGCTGCGGCGAAAAACCATCTTACCAGTAGGCTGAATCACCCAAATATATAATTCGCGACTGCTAATTACAGAATACTCAATTAATGTCGCATTTTGTGCTTTCGCAATTTCCTTGATTTGACTGACAGTCGGCGGTTCAACATTTAGTTGATTCTGGAGATTTTCCGACTGCTTTTTAGTTAATAACTCTACAAAAGCTCTCGCCCTTCCCCGTTCGGCAATTTCTAGGGCGCGATCGGTTTTCTGCTGAGCAACTAAGGCTGTTTGCAGAAAACCATAGGTATCCACTTGCTTGTCAAAATTGCTAACGCGATCGGCGTCAATCATGCCCACTCGCAGCGCATCCCAAATGGCGATCGCCTCCAAGAGGATTTTTTCTGCTCGATCGTACTTACCCAAAAGATTGTAAACTAGACCGATATTGTTGAGAATTGTCCCTTCAATTCCTCGATCGCCCGCGGCTTTGGCAGCAATCAAAGCTTGCTGGTAATACTCCAAAGCTTTAGGATACTTTTGCTGATTTTCATAAACAAAGCCCAGGTTGTTGAGGATAACACTTTCACCAATTTTATTGCCGGCATTTTGAGCCATGACCAAAGCTTCTTCGTAGAGCTTGACAGCTTGAGAATCTAAATTTAACCTTCTGTAAACTCCCGCCAGATTGCTGAGAGAATTTTCCCATCTCTCAAGCTCTCCTAATTCCCTGTAAATGGCTATAGCTTGCTCGTAATTTTTTAAAGCTTGGGCATATTGACCCAAACTGCCGTAAACTGACGCCGTGCCGTTGAGGGTGATGCCTTCTCCTTTTTTGTCGCCTATTTTTTGGCGAATAGCTAAAGCTTGTTTGTAATAAATTAAAGCTTTTTCGTAGTCTTCTAAACGGTCGTAAACTGTGGCGATGCTATTTAAAGTTCGACCTGCACCTGCGCGATCGCCGATTTGCTGGTAAACTTCTAAAAGTTCTTGAAATGTTTCTAAAGCTTCTCGATATTTACGCTGATTTAACTGCTTAACACCCAGTTCATTTAATAGGAATGCTTGCATTTTTAAGTTGGGCGCAGTTGGTGCTTGTGCCTGAGCCGATGGGATGTCACGATAAATTTTATTCACAGCTAAAGGAGCAGTAAAAAAAAATAACGCCGCAGCAACAGCCCAACGCGCGCGGCTAGCAGTTTTGCAGGTGCGATACAGCCGTTGTTTTTGGGTAAATATGAATTTTTTTACCCCCATAATTTTGTTCATTAGCCATCACTCTTAATCAACCTGAAACTATTGTTTTTACTGCTGGTTGTTGGTGCCTTTTTTCTGAGTCTTTTTGCTAATCAGTAAATTTTTATAGTACCACGCTCGCGGCCGCTGCCAGAGAAGTGCCGCACCACGGACACCCCGCACTCAACTCCGCGTAAGGCGAAATTCGGCTGCACTTGGGACACTGCAAACCGTAGGCTGAAGGCTGCGTCGGCGGGGAAGAACTTTCAGCAGCAGGCGCCGAAAGCAAAACAGTCAGGGGGCTCGCCACCGCAGCCGCCAATACTTCCACCACCTCGATTTCTACCTGGCCTAAATGAATGCGGCTTCCCGAATTCAATTTTGCTTCTCCTTGGGCGATAATTTTTCCGTCTAGCAGGGGCGGGTTGCTGGGGCGCAAATTTCGCACAGCATACTCCTGCAATTCTTGATTAAAAAATATTTCGACGTGCAGCCCAGATACGCTCGAATCGGAAAATACTACATCGCACTTCGCCGGATCTCGCCCGAGTCTCAGGGTACCGGGATTTTTGGTCGGCTGTCCGTGTTGAATCGTTCGAGTTTGACGTACCCCAGCCTCTGTCCATGCTAAAGTGAGCTGGTTTGTCATGATGCTATAGTTTGCTGAAAATATAAAAAAATCTTAACTGATTTAAATCTAGGACTCAATATTTGGGGACAGTCTTTGAGACTTGCATTGTCTGAGTCCTTTTTCTAAAGTAGTGTTATACAATCACCCCCCCCAACCCCCCCGATGCTTTGGGGGGGCTAAGAGTTCATCTCTAGCAAATCTTTATAAAATTGGTATGAGTCCTTTTAATCAAATTTCCCAGGCTGCTACGATCGACCTCCCACAACCAAAAATTGTGGATGGGCGCTTTCGGAGTCCCTGCTAATTATTGTCGCCATCCCAGTCTAATGTTATTTGTAGGAGAAAATATTTGCAGCATCCCAACAAAAAAGCCCCGAAATAGGGGCTTTTTTAGCTCGGGTTCGCTTGTTGTTGAGGGGCACCATCGCGCTTCCAGCTTTTGTTTCCCGCAGTATCATTGACCGAGTGCAGCTTGGTTAATGATTTTTGCCAGCAATTGCTCAAAACTTATTGCTGGGCGGTTTTCTGGCGTTGTGCAGCGAGGGGTGCGCTGGCGATCGCATTTTTGGGAAGTGGGGCGCTCTATCTCGCTGATTGCGCCACTTAGCTCGCCCCACCTCCTCAAACCGGATCGCCTGCTACTGCTGAGTCTCCATCTGCAACGATCGGGCTATCTTTCGTTGCAGCCAAAGCGTCAAGAGACTTAGGCTTCGCTTTTGCGGCTTTTGCGGCCACCTTCGCGACCAATTTGAGCCATGTGTTCGCGATTTCTGCTGACAGCTTCGCCACCTTTTTGACCAGCTTCTCTGGCTTCTTCAGGGGTGAATTCGTGTGCAGTTCCTTTCTCGTGCGCTGCTTTTCCGCCTTTGCTAGCAATTGCGCGCTGTTTTTCGGCGTCCATAGAAGCGAATCCGCGTTTGCTTTTCTCAGCCATGACTGTCTCCTTGTTTGTTTTGTGATTTTTTAGCTCGATCGCCCCTTCGCCTCCCACTGTCGTGGGTACTCCCAGTTAGTGGTGAGATATCAGACGGTAAATTATGAAACGTCATCTGACGAGTATAAACTTTTAGTTTAAGTCGCAGCCTGAATGTTTGATAATTTACAAATGTGAACTAAAAATAGTTCACGCCCGGGCACTCTCCGTTAGAGCCGCCAATGTTTAAGCAGGTTGCTGTCTTTCAATCATTCTATAAATCCCCCAACTTTTATACCTCTTTCTCAGGTACAGTCATTCTTTATTTCGCTGGAAGGATGGAACCGAAAGCTGATTGGCGATACACTCAGAAGATTTTTCGACTCGACGGTGACACCTCAAAAATTCAAAGTCTAAAGAGGGATGCTTTTTTGTCTTTTTACTTTTCATTTTTTTGATGTCTTCCGGGCTTGCCAATTATCCTGATGTTAGGTGATCTGCCGATCGAGTTGTTTCTGGCAAGCGATATCTCGGCGCGCTGTGCAGGACGTACTCGATCGCCGTTATCAAGTTTACCTTATGACCGATCGATACATAAATCGGTTTGATCCCTGTTTGCGTCCTTAGTGCTGCTCCTACGGTTGATCCCTCGTGCAGCAAGGGCTGCCAACTGCCCCGCTCGAACCCTACTTCTGAATGTTCTCCGATAAATCTAGTTTTGGCAACTCCGATCGTTGCAATTCCTGTCAAAACTCCCAAGTGGCACGCAAGACCGAACCTGCGGGGATGGGCTAGTCCTTGACCGTCGCACAAGATCAAGTCTGGTCTCAAACTGATTTTTTCTAAAGCGTCGAGGACTGCCGGCACTTCTCGAAAAGACAGGAAACCGGGAAGGTAAGGAAAAGCTGTCGGACTGCGAACCACAGCCTGCTGCTGTAATTGCAAGTCGGGAAAGCTCAGAACTGTTACAGCCGCCAACGATACGTTGTCTGCGCTGTCGTAGCCGACATCTACGCCTGCGATATACCGAACTGTCCCCAGTTGATTTTCGGTAATTACCTCTGACCGGAGCTGTTCTTGAATGGCGATCGCCTCTTCAATTGTCTGCGGCCAAGGGTGTCGCTGCAACATTAGATATCTTTATTGAACCGTTCTCATCTTACCTTAGCTTATTTTGTGGCATTTTTAATCTCGGATTTTTATTGTTTGTCGCTATAAATTCACCACAGGTGCAACGAGTCTTTTTTTATACTTGGGAGGCGTGAGTAAGGCTTGCCGAGACCCACGCTCTAGAATTGACAGTTGACAGCTTGCGCGCTCGCGAAGTCGAAGAGTTGACAGCTTGCGCGCTCGCGAAGTCGAAGAGTTGACAGCTTGCGCGCTCGCGAAGTCGAAGAGTTGACAGCATTCAGTTGACTGAAGGAAAAAGGAAGAAGCCCTTCGGCTGCGCGAGCGGATCAAAAGAAGGAAGAAGGAAAAGCAGTTCGGTAATTAATACGGTTTATAAAAAATGTTGCTATAGAACAATTATTGGGTTTGTTTGATTGCTTCAATGTGTAAGGAATGAAAATTTAATAACTTGCACAAGTTTGTGGGGTGGGCGGGCTCTGGCGCCCACCCCACAATGACAATTAAAATTGTAAGTTATTTAATTTGCGATCCTAAGGTGCGTCGCTATTAGATTTTCGATCGCATTTAGAGATTGTCGATGTATCCGCATCTTACAGATACTGTTGCGGTCTAACTGGAATTGTAGACTTTTTACAGTTCAGAGGCTCTGGTACCATCAAAGTATATGACTTTTCTGAAAACAATCAATGAATTTATGAATTGTTGCACCATTAACATCAAGCTATCATCTTGGATAAGACTGCAAGAAAAACTCACATTCCGTAACATAAAATAGCTGAATTAACATATGAAAACCAAGAATAGTGTTCGCTACAACCTCGCTCTTTATACCGTCGGCGGCATCGTCTTCATCATCGCCGCCTTAATTTTAAAACCTTTTGCCATAGTCGGCGCCGGGAAGCGCGGCGTGATGATGCGCTTCGGCAAAGTTGATAACGCGATTTTAGATGAAGGCATCCACCCGATACTGCCGATCGTCACTTCTGTCAAAACCCTGACCGTTCGGGTGCAAAAAACAGACCTCAAAGCAGATGCAGCATCCAAAGACTTGCAAAAAGTTAGTACAGACTTGGCAATTAACTGGAACATAGACCCCGCCAAAGTCAAGCAAGTCTTCCAGCAAGTAGGAGACGAAGAAGAAATTGTTAATAGCATTCTCAGTCCGGCAATTTCCGAAGTCCTCAAAGCAGCAACTTCAAAAAAAACAGCAGAAGAAATTATTACTCAACGCACACAACTCAAAACAGAAATTGATAACTCTCTCAAAAATCGCTTGGCACCTTACGGGGTGATAGTCCGAGATGTATCCTTGGTGAACTTTGGGTTTTCTCCAGAATTTAGTAAAGCCATCGAAGCCAAACAGATAGCAGAACAAGAAGCCAAACAAGCAGAATTTACAGTCAAAAAAGCCACCCAAGATGCTCAAGCCGAAGTTAATCGGGCTAAGGGACAAGCAGAACCTGGGCGGTTGCAGCGGCAAACTTTAACTCCCGAACTTTTGCAGCAGCAAGCAATTAAAAAATGGAACGGTCAGTTTCCGACAGTAATGGGCGGCAATGGGGCTCTACCGTTGATTAATATTACGCCTCCTGCGGGTCAAGCTGCGACTCCTGGTAAATAAGCTGCTGTGCATCTTGATTGACGGAGCGCGAGGATTCGGGAACAGGGCGAGAGGGCGAGAGGGTGATAGGGCGAGAGGGTTTTTCACTGCGACAGTTAAGATGCGCTGTTTGTAAATGCCCCGGGAGCAAGGGTAGAAAATACGACTAACAACTAAGGCGAAATCCGGCTTAGTTACAGGTCAAGATACAATGTACGTTCGCAAGTCCTGAAAAACGTTAAAGTAAGAAACAACTCGGAAATTGCAAAGGTTTGCTTGAAAGTTTGGCTGATGGGAAATCGGGATAACCAGTCAATTTCTAATTTAGGTGAAGTGGGGGGTATCGGCGGCCATACGGCCTCAGAAGCACTGTGGCTGCGCGATCGAGCTTTGGCTGCTACTACTAGCGGTATTGTCATTGCTGACGCCAGCGCACCCGACTGTCCCATAATTTATTGCAATCCGGCCTTTGAACGGATTACAGGGTACTGCGCCCGTGAAATCTTGGGCCGCAACTGCCGATTTTTGCAAGGCCCCGATACGGATCGCGCTACGGTAGCTAAAATCCGCGACGCCTTGCGCGAAGGTCTAGCATTGCAGGTGACCATCAAAAATTACCGCAAAGATGGTACTCCTTTTTGGAACAAATTGTCGCTATCTCCCCTGCGAGACGACAGCGGTAATTTGACTCACTTCGTCGGAACTCAGTCGGATTTATCCGAACGCATCGAAGTGCAGGAAGCTTTGCAGCAAGCTAACGACCAACTGCAAACGATTTTGGAAGCAGTTCCGGGCATAGTATCTTGGATTAGCTCGGATTTGCGCTATTTGGGTGTCAACCGCCACTTAGCCAAACTTCACGGTTTGTCGCCGTCGGCCTTTGTCGGTCAAGATATCGGTTTTCTGGGCGCGAGCTCGGATTTTTACTCTTTTGTGGTGGAGTTTTTTGCCGGCGACGCTACAGAAACGGTTAAAGAACTCAGCGCTAAGGTGAAAACTGACGGCGGACAGTCGGCGGGACACTATTTGATTGTGGCTCAAAAGTACGATCGGGGTAACGCCGCTTGTCTGGTAGGGATTGACATTACCGAGCGCAAACGGGCAGAAGAAGCTCTGGTGCTGACTCGCAAGGCGGTGGAAAGTTCGAGCGACGCGATCGGCATTAGCGATGCCAACGGCACTCACATCTATCAAAATCCAGCGTTTTCTCAGCTATTTGAGTGGGAAACCGCAGAGGAATTTAAACTCGCTGGAGGTATACTGGCTGTTGTTGCTGACCCCGCAGTCGCCAGGGAGGTGCTCGATACGATCGCCCGCGGTTATTCTTGGTGTGGTGAAATTACCAACCGCACCAAAAGCGGCCAGATTTTGCAAGTGCTGCTGCGCGCCGATGCGATTAAAGATAGCACGGGGAAAATAGTCGGTCAGATTTACATGAATACCGACATTACCGATCGCAAGCGCACAGAACAAGAACTGCGCCAAAGCGAAAAGCGTTTTCGCTCGCTGATTGAAAATGCTAGAGACATTATTGTAATTCTCGACGAGAAAGGCTTTTGCCGCTATGTATCTCCTTCCTTGGAGCGGATTTTAGGCTACCCGACGGGGGAAGTGCTCGGCCGCTCTGTATTTGACTGGATTCACCCCGATGAATTGCCGATGGTGGAGCAAGTTTTCAACGGTGTTATCCAAATGCCGAGAGTTGGGCTGGGATTGGCGGAATACCGAGTGCGGCACAAGGACGGTTTCTGGTGCGTGTTGGAAGCAGTGGCGACTAATTTGCTCTCAGAACCTTCGGTGCGGGGAATTGTTGTCAACTGTCACGACGTGACTGAGCGCAAGGTGGCGGAAGACCAATTGTTGCACGATGCTTTGCACGACGCGCTGACGGAATTGCCGAATCGGGCTTTGTTGACTGACAGGTTAGGCCAAGCTTTTGCGCGCGTCCAACGGCATCAGAGCTATCAATTTGCGGTGCTGTTTCTCGATTTGGACAGGTTTAAGGTGATTAATGACAGCCAGGGACACCGCACGGGCGATCGGCTGTTGGTGGCGATCGCTCGCCGTCTCTTGACTTGTTTGCGCCCGGGGGATACGACGGCGCGTCTGGGCGGAGATGAGTTTGTGATTTTGTTGGAAGAAATTCAAGGTGTTGATGAGGCGATCGCCCAAGCCAAGCAAATTCTGAAGGCGATCGAACGACCGCTTTATTTAGAAGGTCATAAAGTTTTAATTACTGCTAGCATCGGCATTGCTTTGAGCACTGACAAATATCAGTGGCCGGGAGATATTTTGCGCGATGCTGATATTGCAATGTATCGAGCAAAAGCTCTCGGTAAAGCTCGTTACGAAGTGTTTACAAGTTCGATGCACACTCGGGCTGTGGCTTTGATGAACTTGGAAAACGATTTGCGGCAGTCGATTGAAGAACTGAATTTGACATATTCGATCGTGGATTTTGCAGGCGGGGTGGCGGGCGAAAACTCCCCATTCTGCGAAATAGACTGGAAGCTGGAGCGTCCGAAATCACAATTTGCTCCTCCTACATTGGAATGTCCTTTTACTGTTTATTATCAGCCGATAGTTTGTTTGAAAAGCGGCTCGGTTATCGGATTTGAAGCGCTGGTGCGCTGGCTGCACCCAGAACGCGGTTTAGTTTCGCCGATGGAATTTATTGCGATGGCGGAAGAAACAGGCTTAATTATGCCTTTGGGTTTGTGGGTTTTGAACGAAAGCTGCCGCCAAATTATTCAGTGGCGGAGTTTGAATTTACCAGTGGGAAATTCGCGGCTGACAGTCGCAGTCAATCTTTCCGGGAGGCAGTTTTCGGAGCCGGAGTCGATCGAGCAAATTAAGCAAGTTTTGCAGGAAACTGGTGTTGACGCTCGCTGTTTGAAGTTAGAGATTACCGAAAGTGTGGTGATGGAAGATGGCGAAGCCGCGGCGGCGATGCTTTCGCAGTTGAGAGAGTTGGGAATTGAGCTGTGTATTGATGATTTTGGTACAGGTTATTCGTCTCTGAGTTATTTGCACAAATTCCCAATTAACATTTTGAAAGTCGATCGCTCTTTTGTCAGTCGCATCGGAGCAGCGGGAGAAAATTTGGAAATCGTGCGGGCGATCGTCATGCTGGCGCGCAGTTTGGGGATGGAGGTAGTCGCAGAAGGTGTCGAAACCGCCGTGCAATTGGCTCAAATGCGGGCGATCGGCTGCGAGTACGGTCAGGGGTACTTTTTCTCTAGACCTCTCGACAGCGAGGCTGCTACGGCCTTGTTGAGGATCTCGCCCAAATGGTGAACCCAACCAAATATTTATAGCATTTTTCAAAACAGATGCCACAGAATTCGTAGGGTGCGTCGCTCGAAAAATCTCTGGGATTAAACTGACAATATTATAGCGACGCACCTTACACATGGGATTGACGAAATACACCCAACTCTTGTTTGGCAGTAAAATTTTTTTATAAATGATATTGTTTTGGGAAAATAATCTCGCTGAGGGCGATCGGCATTTTCTGAACCAATACCTTGAGTGTTAAGATTAGAGTTGAGTAGAATAGCAAACTATCGAGATAGGTAAAAAAATATGTCTCAATCTGTTGTGCCAGCAATCGAAGAAAAACAGCTCGATACTTCGCCCACATTGACCTTTGAAGAATACAAAGTTTATCAGAGCAAGGACGACGTAAAATATGAATTGTACAAAGGCAAATTAATACCAATGGCAACGGCTAGCGCATTACATACAAGCATCTGCGAATTTTGGGTTTATAAATTACAGCGTTATCTAGCTGAACACAATCTAGATGTAGTAGTAAAAACTTCTGTAGGAGTCAGAACAGAAGATGCGACATCCCGAATTCCTGATGTCGTCGTCTGCACAGAAAGTTTGTGGCAACAAGCTTTAGCCAGACCCGGTTCCGGCATCCTTGACTTTGATGAAACACCGTTATTAGTAATAGAAGTTGTCAGTCAAGATCGGCGGGCAGATTATATAACTAAACGAGTAGAGTACGAACTAGCTAACGTGCCGGAATATGTGATTGTTGACCCGGCGCAAAACAGACAGCGAGTACGAGTTGCGGCATTTCCAGAAGGTGAAGAGAGTTATGCACAGGTAGATTACTTGCCTGGTGAGGAAATGGTATCTGTAGTATTTCCCAATCTGAGATTATCAGTGAGTGAAATATTATGTCCGCCATTGGTGGAAGGGTTGATTAAGGAAGAACAAGCTCGATTGCAGGAACTTGGACAGCAAGCTGCAACGGAACGTCAACGCGCTGAAAGATTGGCGGCGAGGTTGCGAGAGTTGGGTGTAGATCCTGATTCTGTCTAGGAGATTAGATGAAGTACGCGGGGCGAAGCTATCCCCTAGGGAATCGCCCTTGACGCATCTCAATCATCGATCGGCAAATCGCGCAGGAAATAAAAGCGATCGCCCTCCGCATCACTTCCCTTTTCTCGCCCTAAATAACCCGTCAGCGGTGAAGCAAGTTCGACTGTAACTTCATGCAATTGTTTTCGACTTAACAAAGGTTGAGGCGGATTTGAGTAGGCATAAACGCCGTAGAGTTCGCTAAATCCCACATTTTGAGATTGGGTTTTTTCCAAATAATCTTTCACAAGTTGCACTAAGTGCGATCGCACTTTAAGATTTTCCCAAACTCGCTCAAGATAACGATTCACTTTAACATCAGCCTCTGCACCAAACGGCTCTTTCTGCAAACAATGTTTTAAGTCTAATAAATTAATCGAACCTGGATATTTAGCTTTTAATTCAACAAGTTTTTGCAATGTTTCAGGGCGCAGGACATTCATCTGGTTTCCGATCGCAGTTTTGTTAGCGTGTCTGTTTAACTCACCAGCGGCCATAATTATCTTAATACAGGAGTTGTATTGTTCCTGAAGGTGCTTGTGTCCTAACTTGATAAGTTGGGCTGGCGTTCCATCAGCGACAGTTTCACTTTTGGTAGCTTTGCATTCTCCCACTACTTGATAGGGAGTTTCACAGTAGAAATCTAATCCGCCAGCGCCTCCGGTTGATTCTGGATCGAGACTGGCTTCTGGTTTGTGGTTAGAATTTCCGAAACCTAGCTCGATCAGACTTTTGCGGACTAATTTTTCAAAGCCATTACCGTCGCTAGAGTTGCCGATTTGTGAAATTGTTTCGATCCAACCTAAATCGGGGTATGATTGTGTTGTTGGTGATTTTTCTGACCAACCGAGAAACATTTTGAGTTCATGGTTGAGCTGATTAGCAGCTAAATTGCTACTACAAATTTGGTCAACTTGCAACTGCAAAGCTTCTAAATTTTTATAAGGATAGACCTCTCCAGCCACCAAGAGAGCTTTACGCTTATAAAAACTAGCTTCAGAAATCACCGGAGTATCACTCTCGCTGTTCATTGCCATCACATCCTCAAACTGTGGCCGATAGAAGGCTCCTGAGTCTGTTTTTACATTGACTAAGCAAGGATGAGACAGGCGATAAACTCGTAAAATCAATAGCTTGAGAACTTGGTATTGTTCAAAAATATGTTCTAAAGCTTCCAAGTTCCAAACCGTTGAGTTTGCAATTCGATCTAGAAGGTACTTTTGCTGTGAATTAATCCGCCAATGATATTCACAACGCGCCCATGCTTTGACCTGGATAGGATATGTTTGAATTTCAGCAAATGCACTTTCAGCCTTCCTCAAATATTGAGGCTGATAGTATTGATCGAGCCTAAGATCATCAGGAAGGTGTTGGCTGGGATAGAGCCAGACTACCTCACCTTCTCTGATATGCTGCCTGAATGGCACAGCAATTAGCCTGCCTAATGTGAGCAGTTCAACATCACAAGCCGGTAATTGAATACCCTTAATGATTTCAAGATTCATATTAAGTAGGAGCGCTTAGAATTTCACAAAGTAGTAGATTTTCACCAGCCAGGTTTAATTCTTTAACAAATTCGATCACCTCCTGCTTAGTAAACCCGTAGTTCTCAGCCTCTTCATAAATTTGATGAAGTGCTGCTAAAGGCTTGATCTCATCCTTTTTTAGAACAACAACTTCACCTCCTTGTTGCTGTACAAGTTTATTTTCAAGCTGTTTGCCTTTCTTCCAACTGAGAGGAACAGGTGTTGAGCGAACTAAGCAACCACGAGTAATGTTATGTTTTGTATATTTCAGGAGTCTTTCCATTACTGCATTGAATGTCCTGCCAGTCTGAGTTTCAGAAACTCGTACTCCAATTTTTACTACTTTTTGTTGCAGTGAATCGTAGCCATCAACAATCAAATGTAGATCGTGACCAGTCTGCTTAATATGTGTGACCGAAGTAATTATTACATTTTCGGTTCCACCATTAGGAATCATTCGCATTGTACAGGCAATAATAGTAGCTAACTGCTCATCGTTTTTATCTGGCACTGAAACTCGAATCAAGAGTTCTTTATAAGCAGCAACAAACTCTTGCCGTTTATTGTCAAGCGGGTCTATTATTGCAGTCAATGGATCTACAATTTCCATTGAATCAAATTTTTCAGCACACCATTTCATTAAGTCTCGTACACCAGCAGCTCTACTTGCAATCCCGCTGATTTCAGTAGCATCGAAAGGATATAAATTCTGGTAATCATCATAATTTAGATTGTTTTTGCTGTGAAACCAACATAGCCTCAATTTAACAAGCTCTAACATCTGATCGGCAGTAGGTGGGTTTGTAGCTACAGACCATTGACCTACACGATCGGGTATACCACTTCCCATTAGTTCAATTTCCCTCCATGTATCGCTAATAACGCAACAGAGGAGAAGTACATTGCTACATTGAAAGTAAATTCTATCTATGCAGCTAGCTACTATTTGAGCTGCGCTATCTCCGCAGTCATTACCAACACTAACTTGATCTAATTGATCGAAACAAATCAATACTGGTCGTGATGAAACTCCAGCAAGCTTACATATCTGCTCTATGAACCAAATAGATTTTGAATCTTGTTCTTGCTGCGAAAACTCTGGTAAACCTCTTTGCCTGGTTTCAGGATGATCGATGCCTTGAATCCAAGCCATACCGATTTGAGCAATTGGAGCAGTTTTAAATAGGAGAAATAAAACTGCTCTCAAAAAATTAAAGTCAAGGTCATGTTGATATTCTAAGATTGCTTCAATTACCTCATCAATAAATTGAAAGCGTTGCTCTTGGTTGAGATTTTGGATGAGGTATTTCCTTAATTCTTCAGGATGATTGCATTTTTCAAGATAGGGCTGGTATTTTTCTTCAAATTCAGTTCCCCTAAGAGTCGCAATCATAGACGCAGCAAGTTGCTGCCATTGCGTTACTCCTCTGACATCCTGGTGCTTAAAGCTGAGTGAAAGATGGAACCGCACATGGGAGTCAATTCGACTAGCGTTAGTAAATTGAGGAATGTAGGCAAATACAGCTCCACCATCACGCTCAATAGTTTTCCATATCCGGTGAATTGTATGACTTTTGCCTGTGCCTCTATCACCTCTGATTGCAATCCCGATTTTATCAGAATATTTTTGGCGGACTTCAGAAATTGCTTTATAGATTGTTGTGTCAACCTGTTGGTTTAGATCCGCGAGATTAGTCACGACTTCACCCCAAACCTCATTCGCGCTGACGATGGGTTTCAATCTGAAAGGATTGGGCTGTTGCTTGCGTGCTTCTTCAAAGAGTGTATATGGATCTGTCATTGTTTTCTGTCTCAATCTCAAGATGGTTTGCTAGCGAAAAATAAAAGACCTCTTACGTCGTCACTGATCGAGTCTCGTTTTTGTTCATCAGTTGCTCCACGAGCCTCTCCACTTTGGAGATAAAATAAACGATCGCCCTGCATCTGCATAATCAAGTCTTGGAAATCCTCCCGGCTAACCCGTTCTCCTAGCTCACGGCGCAGATGCCAGATCGGGACCAGTCCGCTGTAGTTGTAGCCTTTGTCCAATTTCTCAAAGAGGGCAAGGGCTTGGGACTTAAAATTGTCATAGGAGTCGATCGCCCCTCCATCCTTTTTCCCCGTCTCCACAGCAACACTCGCCGCACCATCCTGATGCCGAATCCACTTCAGCAAAGCATTTCCTAGCCGAGTACCGATTTGAGAACCATCAAACTCAAACAGAGAATCACTACTTTTCAAGCCCTGCGTTAAAACCTCTTTCCCCTTCGCGCTCAACTCCACCCGCGTCACCCGATTTACCAGCGAATACTCAATCGCCCCAGCTTCCTGCAACTGCGCGAGCACTTCCAGATACCTCTGACTCGTCTCATTAGTGCGGACAATTCGCTTAGTCAAATCCCCCTTTTTTACCGCAATCTGACTGCCGCCCAAATCCCACAAATTCAGCAATACCCGAACTTTCGCCTTCGCATCCCAAACCGCTTGCTCTTGAGGTGTCAAAGTTTTAGACACCGCAATTTCATTTTTCTCAGACATATGTATACCTTTAAATACCTATTGTTAGTATCAAATCTTACCAGAAATTCTTCTGAAAAACATCTAGACTTCTGAGGACAATAGCGCGCGAGGCCGCGCACAATCCATGCAAATTTGATTTTAAAATAATTGGGATTGACTAAAATGTGATTTTTTGATACAATAACTGCCCAGACGATCGCGCTTCAAAATATCCACAGTCAATCAGAGCGATCGTACATTTCAATCAAAACAATCGGCATCCAAGCCGGCTACAGCTTAGCAACCTCAACAAAAATAGCGATCGCAACCGCAGTCAACCACCAGCAATTCAACTTAACTGCGACTTTAGTTCAATACCGGATTCTGCCTTTAGAAAGACGCATCCAACCTACACATTTCGTTACATTGCAATCAAAGCATTAAACACAAGTTTACCCATGAAAACTATTCCCGACCAAATTGCAGACATCAAACAAAAACTACCAGATTTAACTCCCACCCCACCCGGATTAAAAGCCCAAGTATCCAGCCACGACCTCAAATCCCGTTTAGACTGGGGCGAACCCGGACTCACAATCATCGACGCCCGCGATTTTGAAAGCTTCGACAAAAGTCGCATTACCGGCGCCGCACCGATGCCAATGGACGAATTAGTAGAGCGCGCCAAATCCAGCCTAGAGCCCGAACGCGACATCTACATCTACGGCGAAACCGACGCACAAACAGCAGAAGCGGCCAATCTGCTGCGCGCAGCAGGCTTTAGAAAAGTAGCCGAACTAAAAGGCGGAATTCCTGCTTGGAAAGCCATCGACGGCCCCATCGACGGCGCTGTCGAACACGGTAATCCCGGCCCCGATGCCTACAACGTTTTCGCTCGCCTGAAACATCACGCCAAAGCACAAAAAATCAACAAATAACCTGAAATTGGTGGCAAAATTCGCCAACAAAATCTAACACTTAAAAAACCCGGTATCGCAAAAGTTACCGGGTTTCTTAATGACCCCAGAAAATAGGTTCGTAGTGAGGACTTCAGTCCGCATCAAAATCAGAGGACTGAAGTCCTCACTACGAACCTAGAAAATAGTTTTCTAGTGAGGACTTCAGTCCTTCCTCCCATCTAAAAATGCCTTAACCTCCCCGAACATACGACGGTTGGCCTCAAAAGTAATCAACTTAATAGCTTCCTCACCAGAAACCCAAGCAGAATTTTGAACTTCCTCCACTTGCAAAACCACATCCATCGAACTGACAAAGCCTAAAAAATAAGTCACAGTTTTGTCAATCGGCTCCCCATCCTGAACAAAAGAATAGTGTTCCGTAAAACTCGGCTCATCCAGCATTTCAAAATCCGATATACCAGTTTCCTCCGCAAATTCCCGCCTAGCCGTTTCCGCTGGAGATTCCCCTGGATTCGGATGACCTTTCGGAAACGCCCAATGTCCAGCTTGATGTTGAATCAACAAAAACAAGCTATCAGAGCCATTTCCCAAAATAGGCACAATCCCAAAACATTCATCTTTCATTATTAGTCTATTTCCTATTAATTATTGTGTTATGGAGCGACACTTGGGACAGTTTCGGGGCATACTCATGGGTGGAAAGAAACCCGGTTTCTACGAAATTTTGCGTCTAGGAACGAGAAATATACGAAGAAACCGGGTTTCTGAGGCTGCGTGCGTGCATCAGAAACTATATTACAAACCAAAATTACAATTCCCAGCCCAAACGAGTTGGCTGCTGATAAATCCGCTTCAAAGTATTAACATCCCTCGCAGAAATAGCCGGAGGATTCCGCACCTGAGAGAAATAAAGCACATCAGTTTCCAGCAAACTGTGGCCCCAAATTCCCAAGGCGTGTCCCAACTCGTGGCGCGCCGTCGCTGGAACATATTTACCCACTTGATTCGGATTCAAATAAACCGAAAATCGATGAGATAAAACAGTTTTATCCCCATCCACGCGGGCGTACAACTCATAGGTGGATTCCCCAGAGCGCGATCGCAAAAGCCCTTGACGCAAAGGCGGAGCCTGACATAAAATTCTAATATCAGCTCCCTCGGAACTATCCACCACTTGCAAAGGCAAATAAACCGCCCATTCCCGCACCACACCCAACACAGCCCCCACCCATTCTTCAGACTTTTTAGCATCAACCGGACGCTCAACATAAACCAGAATCGGGAACTTAGACCACAGCAAATGACCGACTTTCGGTTCTTTAACTCGATCGAAATAATCACCGCTAGCCGTTGAATCTTGCCAATTAGCCAGCGTTGGCGGCAAAGCACGAACCTGGGGAGCGGGCCAATTATTCGCCAGAGGAGCAAGACTCACCGCCGCAGCATTCACCTGAGTTAAAATTATCAGGCTAAAACAACATAAAGCCAATCCCGCACTTGCGAGCAATCGCAGCTTTCTCGTAACTTTCCACAACCGCATTTTTATGACCGCAGATACATAAAAATAAACGCAGATTAATTCAGATTATATCAACTTCATCTGCCTGTATCTGCGTTTATCTGGCTAAATCTGTGGTTAAAAATTCTAATCTTATAACTTAGGAGTCAGCCAACCAGCACTCAAAATTATAGTCAAACCCATAAACACAATAGACAGACCCCAAGTAATTCGATTCAGACTCGTTTCTGCACTCTTGGCGCTGGTAAATAATTGAGCTTGTCCGCCAATCCCTCCAATGCCATCACCTTTAGGACTGTGCAGCAACACAAAAACTACCAGCCCTAAAGCAGATAAAGACCAGATAACTTGTAACACAGAAACAATATTCATAATTTGGGGTAATTGGTAATTAGTAATCGGTGATTGATTATCATATCAAATTCGGTCGATCGCACACAACCTCGCTTGCGGAGACAGCACAGCCTTTGCGAAAGTGTCAACAATCGCCTGGAAACCTTGAGAAATCTCGCTTTTACCCGAGGCCTGATCCCCCCTAGCCCCCCTTCTTAAGGGGGGAACCGGAGTTTTCTCAAAGTCCCCCTTCTTAAGGGGGATTTAGGGGGATCTAGACTTGGATACAAACCAGAGATACAAAGGTTTTGAGCCTTAATTTGACACCTCTGGGCACGGCGCCTAAGTCCCTACCAGCCCAGACTTGCTACAGCCGCACCCGCACCGGAGTGCGATTGGTGCGAACTTCAAAATTAGCCGGTTCAATCATAGACTTTCCCGTCATCTCTGGCGGCTGAGGCAACCTCAACAGCTCCAGAATCGTCGGCGCCACATCAGCCAAACAGCCGTCCGCCCTCAGAGCAACATCAGTACCGTGACCCGGAATCTTCAGACCTTCGCCTTCTACCAGAATAAACGGCACCGGATTAGTAGTGTGAGCCGTCCAAGGATTTCCGTTCTCGTCGAACATCAGCTCAGCATTTCCGTGGTCAGCAATAATAATTGCCGTTCCCCCAGCTTTGGAAATCCCGGCTAACAGGTGCCCCAAACATTTATCCACAGTTTGAACCGCAATTACAGTCGCATCAACCATCCCCGTATGGCCGACCATATCGGGGTTAGCGTAGTTAAGCACCACAAACGAATAAATCCCCTTGGACAAAGCCGCCAGCGCCACATCCGTCACCTCAGCGGCCGACATTTCTGGCGCCTCATCGTAAGTCGCCACCATCGGGCTCTGCACCAACTCGCGGTCTTCGCCCTCATAAGGCTCTTCCAGACCCCCATTAAAAAAATAAGTCACGTGAGCGTACTTTTCAGTTTCCGCCGTCCGCAACTGTCGCAAACCGTGCGCCGAAATCACCTCGCCCAGAATATTGTTCAAATTCTGAGGTTGAAAAGCCACCTTTACCGACAGTTTCGGGTCGTACTGAGTAAAAGTCCCAAAGGCCAGCGGCTCAATTAACTGCCGTTCAAACCCTTTAAAATCTGGCGATACAAAGACCTGAGTCAATTCTCTAGCCCTGTCGGGGCGAAAATTGAAGAAAATCATCCCGTCTCCCGGTGCCACCGCTCCCGGGGCAATCCGAGTCGGAATTGCAAACTCGTCGGTCACTCCTTCAGCATAAGACGCCTGCAACACATCAACTGCCGATCGACCGTCAGGCGCTCCCTCAGTCGTCATCACCTCGTAAGCGCGGCGCACCCGATCCCAGCGCTTGTCTCTGTCCATGGCGTAATAGCGGCCGCTGATGGTAGCAATCCGACCAACTCCTACCTGTTTGATATAACTTTCTATTTTGCCGAGAGCTTCCACACCTTCTTTCGGAGTAGTATCGCGCCCGTCTGTAATCGCGTGGAGGCAAACATCAGAAATTCCCTGTGCTGAAGCTAGCTTCAGCAAACCCAAAATGTGACTGAGGTGCGAGTGCACCCCGCCCTCGGAACAAAGACCAGTCAGGTGCAACTTGCCGCCCCGACTGCGTACTTCCTGGCAAAGCTGAACTAGGGCCGGGTTGTCGAGCAAAGAACCGTCTTCTACCGCATCCGAGATCCTCACCAACTCTTGAGGCACCACCCGGCCCGCGCCCAGATTCAAGTGACCTACCTCCGAGTTGCCCATTTGCCCGTCCGGAAGTCCTACCGCCCGCCCCGATGTGTTAATCAGAGTTCTGGGATAAGCTGCCCACAGACTGTCCATTACGGGCGTCTTCGCTAAGGCGATCGCATTTCCGTCTTTTGCTTCACGATAACCCCAGCCGTCTAGAATAATCAGCACTACAGGAGATACAGACGTTTGTGCCATGCGAATACCTTATTTACAATAATTAATTTCTCGATCGTCATGATGTCCGATTTTGCACCACATCTTCCGCTCATCAGTTTACAGATTTTTGACGTTCCGGCCCCACTTGCACCAACCAAAATTTGCGATCGCCGCAGCATTTCGAGCGCTAATTTCGACCCGACGAGGGGCGAATTGTCTAATTGATTGCCTTGCCTTGAACAACCGTGAATTTTTGTCGGAGACAGTTACGGATCTCACCAACAGCGATCGTGCTTTTGCGCCAGGATTTTTCGGGATTGTTCAACGCTCGACTGCTCTTGAAACAATCAAAACCATACCATACTCGGTGGCGTTTTGCTAGTCAATCGAGAAATAAATTAAACAATCTTGACCGGGCTGCCAATAGCTTTACAGGATGCGAACCCACATTGGTTTCCGCATCGGCTCACTCTCAGCGAACGTAAAACTCTACAACATCTTTTTTGATTTTTATATCGTAATTGCCAAAGAAATCGTGACCGAGCAGACCAATTTCCATTTGTTTCGAAATTGCCACTTCGACATTTTGGATCGCAGCACCCCCAACCCGAATCGATCGCACCAGCCCGATCGGAAACTCAACAACGCTACCGTCAGCGATCCCCGCTCTCCCGGTGCCAACTTGCCTGACTCCGAGCGCAGTAGCCATCCGCTGAGTAATCAAAGTGCCGCTCGCCCCGGTATCGACAATCATCTCAAAAGTCTTGTTGCCGTTAAATACCACATCAATCACCGGCGTCCCGCCAGCGCGGCGTTTGATTTTAGCTTGAAATACCTTTTGATTTCCCCCAGAAGCCGGTTGATTCACCGGCGGTTGGGTACCGGGATTTGACGGGCCGCGGCGAAACTGAGAGTACCTGTTGGTGGTTGGAGTTGGAGAGCCTGTAAAAGCGCGATCGAGCTGTGGGAAACTCACATCGGACACCAATGCCATCACTTTAGTTTCGGGCTGATGCGAATCAGAATCCACATTGGAGCTTGCCACGGAGCCAACTGCCGTCAAAACTGCCGCCGAAACAATGCCCGATCGCCAAATTCGCTTCAAAATCACTTTTGCCACCATAACAATACCCTTATTGATTCAATATTTTGAACAACCACTGCCCTTGATATCCTAACCTGCTCCCGAAAACCCAGCCTCGGCTCCAACATCAGAACCTCGGGAAAACTTGGCAATTTAAAAGCGATCGCATACCATCAAACAGTGGTAAAACTGAAAAACGGCAAATAGCAACTGCAATTGCCATTTCGATCAATTAAAAGTCAGGCGTTTGGGGACGATCGGCAATGCGTAAATTTTTATATTTTGCAACTATAGGAATCCTGGCTTTCTCGATCGGGGGATGCGGCGGGGACGGGGGCGGCGACACGGCCAGTCCCACTCCCACTCCTAGTATCAGTCCCGGTACAACATCAGCATCACCGGGCGCCGCAGCTCCCGGAACTCCAGGAGCCGCGGCCAGTCCCACTCCGGCAGCTCAAACATTCCCCTCCCCGGTAGTAGCGGCCCAGCCTCCCGGCTTAATCCGATCGACAAACCCCGACGAACGCGCCAGACAAGCTCAAACAGACATCGAGGCCAAAAAGACATCAGCGGGATCTCCTTCAAACGGCGCGGCGGCAATTCCACAGACCGCGATCCCCGGCAAAGCCAGCGACCCATTCTCAGTCCTTCCCCCTCAACCCCTCAGAACAGACGGCAGCGGGGCCGGCAGCGAACTCCCCAACCTGCCAGTCCGACAGGTGCCAAATCTGCCCAAGCTACCGGACGAAAAAAACCCGCCTCAGTGGACGCCAGTACCGCGACCGAGAAGGGGCCCTGGCGGCATCACAATTGCCGAACTTCCCAAACCCCAAAGCCCAGCGCAGGTATCGAGCCTGCCCAATTTGCCGTTAACCTCCATACCCCCCCAATGGCGGCCACCAATTTCAGCGCGTCCTCAGGCAGCCCCCGGACGCCCCGGATCCAGACCAGGACGCCCCGGATCCAGACCAGCCGGCTCCCCAGACATCGCAGGAGTTCCGGCCTCAATACCCGGACTGCCTTCTCTACCGGGCATCACAACAGGCGCAGCCCCAGGCTCCGGCACGAGACCGGCACGCCCGGGAGCCAGACCTGCCGGCTCCCCAACTGTCGGAGGCTCTCCCGCATCAATACCTGGAGTGCCCTCTGTACCGGGTTTCCCAACAGGCGCCACCCCAGGCCAACCAGCCCGACGAGGGCGCCCGGGAGCTAGACCTGCCGGCTCCCCAACTGTCGCTGGAGCTCCGGCATCATCTATACCGGGAGTTCCCTCTATACCGGGCTTCCCCAAAGGCACCACAGCCAGCCCATCAGCGACAGCGGCACGCCCATCAGCGACAGCGGCACGCCCATCAGCGACAGCGGCACGCCCATCACCGACAGCGGCACGCCCCCCCGGCCCCCCCAAACCTCCCACAATTCCCAACATCGCCACCAGGGAACTGCCCGGCCTGCCCAAGCTGCCAGAATTAACGGCCCCGCCCTCCTGGCAAGATCCGAACCCACCACCACCCCCAGCGCCGCCACCACCACCCCCTTCGACAGACAATGCCAAAGGAGTTGAAGTTAGTGGCGTAGTCCGAGTTGGTAATGACATACTGGTAATTGTGAAAGCACCCAACGAGCCAACAAGTCGGTATATCAAGGTAGGACAGCGGATTGCCAGCGGGCAGGTGCTGATCAAACGGGTTGATTTCAAATCAGGAGCCGACCCGGTTGTGGTTCTAGAAGAAAACGGTGTAGAGGTTTCTAAAATGGTGGGAGAAAAATCTCCCCGAGTTGCCCAGAACCCAATTTGATGCAAAATTTAGCTCAATCCTTAGAAAGAAAATTGAGAACCGTCATGCTTCGCTCAATTAAAAAATTCGGAATCTTGATGTTGGTTAGTTCGGGGGTAGGATGCCTCTGTCTGGCTGCCAACACTCAGTCGTCACTGGCGGCCCCAGCAGCAGAACAAAAGCGCCCTCCAGCTTGTGAAGGCTCTCCGCCCAACGGTCGAGTCAGATGCAACTACGAGAATGGCGACAATTATGAAGGAAATTTCGTTAACGGCCGACCTCAGGGACAAGGAGTATACGTATACTCCAAGGGCGATCGCTACGAAGGAGAGTTTCGTAACGGCGTGCCCAACGGTCAAGGCACATTCTTGTTCGCCAACGATGACCGCATGGTGGGAGAGTTCCGCAACGGTCTGATCGTTAGGGGAGAAGCTATTTTTGCTACGGGCGATCGCTACAGGGGAACATTTGAAATTGTTCAACAAGTTGGCGGTGGGGCTTCTAGCAGCCAGCCGCACGGTCAAGGACAATTTATCTTTGCTAGCGGCGATCGCTACGCCGGACAGTTTTTCGCAGGAAACCCGTTTGGTCGAGGAGTTTTTACCCGATCGGACGGCACGCGCTGCGACGGTCAGTTTTTCAATGAAAAGCTAGACGGCAAAGGTAATTGCAGCTTCCCCAACGGCATTCGCTACGAAGGCGAATTGCGTAAGGGACTGCCCCACGGCAGAGGCATAATTACAGATGCTAAAGGCAGACGGTTTTCTGGAGAGTTTCGCGCAGGCAAACGCGTTCAACCGTGAATCTAACCTCTAAAATTTAAAATCTGACATTTGTGGAGGCGTTTTGACATGACGACCAATGCTGCTTCGAGTTCTTCGCGCGCCAGCGAATTTCCTTTTGACTTTGCCCCGCAGCGTCATCAAGATGCTGACTTGTTGCGACAACTCGATTTTGTTCCCGGTTTGAAGGAAATCTTGACTTTGCGCCAAGTTCATGCGTTGGAACACGCTACGGTTTGGGTACTCAGCCAATCAGGCGGTACGCCGACAGCAAGAGCCGACAATCAGTTATTGGGCGGGATGTCCACAGACCAAGGATTTTATCTGTACGGCCGCGTCAACATTACACAGTTGCGCCATGCAGTCGAGTTGGCATTGCAGCGGATTGCCAGCGGAGAGTGGGATTTAGCCGTACATCCCCGCTGCGGCACCAATTTGTCGGTGGCAATGCTGCTGACTGCTGGTCTTGCTGTCGGCATCAATTTAGCTCTGCCTAAGGGGCCGATCCTGCAACTTTTGGGCTTGGGTGCCGCAGCGGCGACAGCAGCTCAGTTAGCTCCCGATCTGGGGGCTCTGGCCCAGCGCTACGTGACAACTGCTATTCCGTTTAATTTGAGTATTGTTGATATTTCTGTCAGTCACGACTTTTGGGGACGGGAAGCTCATTTTGTGCGCGTGCGTTGGGTTGAATAGCTGTTGCTAGAAGCGAGTGGGAGACAATGGCACAAGGAAGGAGCAGGAGATAGGGAAATGAGAAAAATCTTATTTATTCCTTCTTCCTTCCTTCCTTATTTTTTGATTTTTCATGATTAGACAAATGTGAAAAAGTCTTGCTACAGTGATTACTTATATACAAATTATCCGTCTGTAGCATAACTCCCCGCCGGACACGGCATTGCCGTTTCCCTACAGGCGATCGCCTCTAATTTTTATGTGGCAATATTTTTGATAATCGTATTATTTATTCTTTCTGCGTTTCATTAGTGATTTTAAGTCAGAAACATCTCACATCATCCAACAAAATAATGTCCAAACTAGCGATCGACAAAACCTGGATAGCAAGCCTACTGGCTGTCACCTTAGCCGTAGCAGGTAGCAGCTTTTTACCTTTTACCCAGAATGCGAGTTTGGCTGGCGAAATTGCCCAAACTAACGAACCAGAAAGAGTTCCAGACGGTAAGATGGTTCCCGTTAATGGCAAAGCCAATGTGAGATTAACGAATAAAACGAACGATCGACTATATTATCAAGTAGTGGGACAAACTAACCGTCGCAGCTTAGCCGAAAATTCAACAGTCTCGCTGCAAGCACTGACACTACCTGCCTCAATTGTATTTAGGCGACAAGATGGTGCATTATTGAAAGCGAGCTTGAAACCTGTTGGTGAAGGAACAGTGGAAGTAAGATTAGACGAGACAACTGATTTAGATTTGGATAAAAGATCCCTAAGCATTCGCAATGATGGTGCACTGTTTCTCAGATAGGATGTACGGTTGAAACCGTGTCTATAAAAACTTTCGTCCACTCCGATAGGTGTAAAGAATATCGCGTAATTTTAATCGTCTTGTCTTCAACCCACGGAGGTGCGTGAGTGTTTGTATAGACGCGATTTTAAGCGCCCGGTCTTCTGAGGCCAAGCGTATTGATGTAAAATCAAATTGGCGATCGCCCTGACAACTCGACCTTACCTTGATTACACCATCCGAGTCCCTATGTCAATCAAAAAAATTCTTTCCATAGCGCTGCTAATTTTTATCCCCATTTCCATCGCCGCCGAGCATTTGCACTGGGGATCCCTCACAGTTTTCATCACATCCGCCTTAGGCATTATACCTCTGGCGATTTGGTTGAGCACAGCGACAGAAGAAGTGGCGATCGTCACAGGGCCATCCATCGGCGGGTTATTAAATGCAGTCTTCGGCAATGCTACGGAATTAATTATCGCCATAGTTGCTCTCAAAGCGGGCTTAATTGACATTGTGAAAGCCAGCATCACCGGCACAATTATCAGCAACTTACTCTTAGTCATGGGATTTTCCATGTTGCTAGGAGGAATCCGCTACAAAGAACAAGAATTCAAGCCAATTATCGCGCGAGTCAACGGTTCCACCATGACTCTGGCAGTGATTGCGATTCTGCTGCCAACAATGGTAATTTACACATCAAATGGAGTCGAACCCTCAGCCATTCAGAATCTTTCGTTAATAACTGCGATCGTCCTAATTGCAGTTTACGCCCTAACACTGCTATTTTCCTTAAAAACTCACAGCTATCTTTACGAAGTTGGCATACTAGAGTTAGAAGATGCTGAAAATACCGATGAATCTACTGCACACAAACCGAATTTGTGGCTGTGGCTAGGTGTGCTAGTTGCTTCAACAGTGGCAGTTGCTTTTGAATCAGAAATTTTCGTGGGTGTTGTCGAAGAAACTACCAAAGGATTGGGATTGACGCCATTGTTTACAGGCGTAATTCTGTTGCCGATTGTGGGTGGCGCGGCGGAATACGTAACGGCGGTGGGAGTTGCACTAAAAAACAATATGGATTTGTCGGTTTCTGTGGCGATGGGTTCGAGTTTGTTAGTTGCTTTGTTGGTAGCGCCAGTGTTGGTGATTATCGGTATTGTGATTCATCAGCCGATGGATTTGAACTTTAATCCGTTTGAAGTGGTTGCAGTTGCGATTGCGGTGACAATTGCTAATCTTATTAGTCTCGATGGGCGCTCTAATTGGCTGGAAGGAGTGCTGCTTTTAGCAACATACATTGTGTTGGCCGCAGCATTTTATTTTCACCCCATTACTTAAACCAGGTTTGTAGTGAGGACTTTAGTCCGCATAAAATATGTTTGTAGTGAGGACGAAAAGCCTTGCAGGTTTGTAGTGAGGACTTTAGTCCGCATAAAATATGTTTGTAGTGAGGACTAAAAGCCTTGCAGGTTTGTAGTGAGGACTTTAGTCCGCATAAAATATGTTTGTAAGTAGGTAGGTGCAAATAAACCAAAGTATGTAACAAAAGGTAAAGGAATCGCAACCGCTGCGATTGCTTCGCTTCACTTCGTTTCGCTCGCAATGACAACTTATGTTTTTTTGCACTCATCTACTTAGTGAGGACGAAAAGCCTTGCTGCTGATTTGCTAAAAAAAGGACTGAAGTCCTTACTACGAACCTTGGGAAGGAAGGACTGAAGTCCTCACTACGAACGAAAGAAGAAGGACTGAAGTCCTCACTACGAACCTAATTACGAATGAAAGAAGAAGGACTGAAGTCCTCACTACGAACCTAATTACGAACCTAATTACCATGTTACTCGATCGCGCCATTTGTCTACAGTCTTGTTTCCGACTCCGGGCAATCTTTCGACATCTTCCCAAGACTCAAAAGGCTGCTTTTCTCGCGCTGCAATGATTTTTTCGGCTAACTTCGGGCCAACCCCGGGCAAAGTTTCTAATTCTTCCTGAGTTGCTGTATTCAAATTAACTAACTTTTTAGCGGCTGTTTGAGGTTTAGGATTCGCAGATTTTGATGCTGCTTGTACTGATTCGCACTCTTTTTTTCTAGCGTCAATTTTCTGTTTGATGCGGGCGGGAATTCCCAGGATTGCACCTTTGTACAGCCGATCGAACTCTCGCTCAAAATGGGCCGCAATTACCGGGCTGTCGATCGCCAATAACGTCTCATCATTCCCGTGATTTGCAGCCTCAGTCCAATTGTGAGAACCTGCAATCACTGTTTTGCCGTCGATCACGCCGAATTTGTGGTGCAGGCGATCGCCCATTGGTAACAGTGGCACTCCCACCGTAGTCAACGGCTTTCTCCACGGGCGATTGTCAGATTCCAACCGGCAATCTTGCATCAAAGTGGCCCCCATCATGTCTAAACCTTCGCTGTAAGGGCGATAAATGAAATTTGAGTCAATCAAAGCTCGCACCGCTACACCGCGCCTAGATTCAAGTTCTAGGGTATTTGACAACCGCTGCGCCGAAAATACAAAGAGTGCTAAATTAACAGATTGTTTTGCCTTTACTAAAGTTCGATTTATCAAACTATTAACGCTTTGTTCCCAAGGTAAAGTCGCACTCGTCGGCGAAAATTGTACCGCCACAGTTGCATCGCCAATTTTCAATTTTTGGACTGAACGAACTGGCTTTTTGATGCCAAACTTGCTATCCGGTTTGCCTCCGGGCCCGTCGCCCCACATAATGTTAAATTCTTGAGTAAATATTTGCGCTAATTGAGAACTCTCAATTTTCAGCAAATTATTCGCATTGCCGCGACTGGCTGCTGTCTTGAAATCGCCGTGGATATCGCTGGTGGTAAAATTAGCCGAAGTTACGATGACTGTTTTGCTATCAATTACTACAAATTTGTGGTGCATCAAACCGCTGCCTTTACTTCCATCAGCAGTATCATCAATTACAGGAATTCCCGCATCCTTGACAATTACCAAAGCATCATTTTGCTTGATTTCTTCCGGGCTTAATTTGCCGTCTTTGTTGGTATCGGCGAGTTGCAAAAATTCGGTGTAGCGATCGCGCTCTCGATCGGGCAATTTCGCCAACTCCTGGGCTGTATAATCGCTCCAAGGACGACTGTAGAGATGTTCGACAATTAATCTGACTTTAATTCCCGATCGCGCGCGATCGGCCAAAACCCTCGCAATACCCGGCAGCCGAAACTCCTGAACCGCTACATCTACCGTCGATCCAGCACTCTTGACTGCCTCGGCGATTAACTTTTCTAAATCGTCTCCAGCCCTAGTTTGCTGGCGGTAAGGCTCTGTATAACTCGAAGTGAGGGACTGATTGAAGTATACTTGCAACAAGGGGTCTTGAGGCAGCGGAGCCAAACTGGGAGGTAAATTCTGCACGTCCTGCTTTGCTTGTCCGCAGGCCGTAAGGGCGATCGCCAGCAGTCCAGCACAACATACACCGGATAAATTATAATAAAGTACATTCACAAAATTTTAAATTTTATTGAGGTCATCGGTCTATTCAGAGTTCAAAGATATTCGGTCAAGTAAAGTTAGAACATATTAAATTTATGAAAGGGAATAGATTTTGCGTCTTGTAGAACTGCCGCGATGCCGGAAGCATCACTGGTAGGGTAGCAGCATTCAGGGGCGTGGGTCAAACCCGATACTGATGCTTTATGGCTAAAAGAAAAACAATTTTTGATTGCGGTCACAAAGGATATGGTAAAGCGTGCCATCGCTGCACGCAAGAGTTGATCGCGCAGCAGCAATATGTGGAATTGCTGGCAGAAAAACAAACCAAAAAACAAGAGAAGGAGGCATCATTTGCTAGAGATGCGATCGATCTCAGAGGTCTGCCCGACCATGTAGTTACTAAAGCTCGCGCTATTATAGCAGCTTTGGGCGAAAATAAGAATTACAGAGATTTCGGTGGCAAACGTCTCCGTCACAACCGTTGGATTGTGAGTATTCCTGTAACACGCAACTACAGAATGCTTTGTGAAGATTGCGGCACTTTCTTAATTCCACAAAAAGTTTTGTCCCACGAAGACTACAACGTTTGTAAGCCGGGAAGTCATTAGTCATTGGGCATTGGGCATTGGGCATTGGGCATTGGGCATTGGTCATTGGTCATTGGTCATTAGTCATTGGTCATTAGTTATTCGTTCTTTAAAATCATGCAAATTTACCTCGACTATAGCGCGACGACACCTACACGCCCAGAAGCAATTGAAGCTATGCAAAAAGCCCTGACTCAACATTGGGGAAATCCTTCTAGCTTGCACGAGTGGGGACAAAGGGCCGCGACTGCTTTAGAATTAGCTAGAATGCAGGTTGCTAGCTTGATCAATGCACTACCGGAATCGATGATTTTTACTTCGGGCGGCACGGAAGCGGACAATTTAGCAATTATGGGTGTTGCTCGTCTTTATACAAAGCCACAACATATCATTATTTCCAGTGTAGAGCATTCCGCCGTATCAGAACCGGTGCGACAACTCGAAGCATTGGGATGGGAAGTAACGCGATTACCAGTCGATAAATATGGGCGAATTCATCCTTTGGATTTGCAAGCATCATTACGATCGCATACAGTGTTAATTTCCATCATCTACGGACAAAGCGAAGTTGGTACACTGCAACCAATAGAAGCATTATCGCGAATTGCGCGCGATCGCAATATTCTGTTTCATACCGATGCAGTGCAAGTTGCCGGCAAATTACCCATAGACGTGCAGAAACTCCCCGTAGACTTGCTTTCCCTCTCCAGTCACAAACTTTACGGGCCGCAAGGTGCAGGCGCGCTGTACGTGCGTCCAGGACTAGAATTAGTACCAATGTTCGGCGGGGGTGGACAAGAGTTGAAACTGCGTTCAGGGACGCAAGCACTGCCCGCAATCGTGGGTTTTGGAGTGGCGGCGGAGTTGGCTTTGCAGGAGATGGATGTGGAAACGCCTAGGTTGATTGGATTGCGCGATCGACTTTTTGACGGATTAGCCGACATACCTAGTTTAGTCGCAACGGGCGATCGATATTACCGACTGCCGCACCACACCAGTTTTTGCCTCGTCTCCCCATCCTGTCGCCCTTACCAAAAGAGAGACACAGAGATAATTACAGGCAAAACTATGGTGAGACAGCTAAATTTAGCCGGAATTGGCATTAGTTCCGGTGCGGCTTGTAGCAGCGGCAAACTCACCCCCAGTCCGATATTATTGGCAATGGGATATGACGAAACTAACGCCGTTGGTGGCATTCGCTTGACACTGGGACGCGAAACAACCGAAGCTGATATTGATTGGACGGTAATTGCGATCGGACAAATATTGGATAGATTAATGCCCAAGGTAGCATTGTGTCCGGGTTAGGACTGCACGCACAATCTCAGAAACCGGGTTTTTTCCAATATCTTCGCCTCGAATCGAATATCATCGCAAAAACCCGGTTTCTCGCCACCCACGCACAATCTCAGAAACCGGGTTTTTTCCAATATCTTCACCTCTAATCGAATATCATCGTAAAAACCCGGTTTCTCGGCACCCACGCACAATTCATCTGCGTCCATCCGCGTACATCCGCCAACATCTGCGGTTCAAAAAAAACCCAACCATGATAAAATAAACCCGAGATTATTCACAACACCCCAACAATGGAAGAAAACCGCGCCCAAGCCTACCTCCAACTAATTCACACCCTGCTGAATTGCCCCAACGGATCGGAACCGCAGATATTACAAGATAACTCAGAATTGTTAGATGTCGGATTTCTCGAAACTTGCGAGTTAGTAGCAGAAACTATGGCACAGCAAGGAGGACAAAACGGCGCTAACTTCCTGCGAGATTTGATAACTCAGCTATCACAATTAATCGATACAGGCGATAACCCCGATGGCGAAAATCCCCAAGAATATGCCAACTTTATCCTAGAATTATTGCAAGCAGAAGATGGTAGCAATAGCAATCCAGCCGTAATTCACCCGATGCTAGCTGAACGGCAACATCTCCTCAATGAGCATTTTGCAGAGATTTTAGAGCAAGTAATCCAGAGGTTAATTGCTGGCGAAAATGCCCAAACTATCGACTCAATTATCAGCCTCGTCGAAGACTTGACGATTAATATTAGTAACTTTGCTGGTGGGGATAGAGCGAATAATATTGAAATTGCCATTGCTGCTTATCAAATTGTTTTGAACAATCGGCAGCCGGGAAGCGAAAAATTTGCTCAAACTCAAAACAACATCGCTGCTGCCTATATTACCAGAATCAAAGGTTCGCGGGCTGAAAATGTGGAACTAGCTATCGCCTTTTACGGCGCTGCTTTAACAGTCTATACCCTTGAGGCTTTCCCCGAAGATTGGGCGATGGCTCAAAATAACTTAGCTGCTGCTTACGCCAACAGAATCGAGGGTTCGCGGGCGGAAAATATCGATCGCGCGATCGCCTTTTTTGAAGCTGCTTTAACAATTCGTACTCGCGATCAGTTTCCTGAAGATTGGGCCATGATTCAATATAACCTAGGTAATGCCTATAATGACAGAATCGAAGGTTCGCGGGATGAAAATCTTGCAAAGGCGCGATCGTTTTTTGCAGCAGCTTTAACAGTATATACCCGTGAGGATTTCCCTGAATATTGGGCAATGATTCAAAAGAAGCTAGCTAATGCCTAAAGTCAGGCAGCCTTAACAATCCCAGAAACCGGGTTTTTTCCGATATCTTCGCCTCGCATCCAAAATCATCGCAAAAACCCGGTTTCTCGCCCCCACACACAATCCCAGAAACCGGGTTTTTTCCCATATCTTCGCCTCGCATCCAAAATTATCGCAAAAACCCGGTTTCTCGCCCCCACACACAATCCCAGAAACCGGGTTTTTTCCCATATCTTCGCCTCGCATCCAAAATCATCGCAAAAACCCGGTTTCTCGCCACCCACCCATAATTCATCTGCGTCCATCCGCGTACATCCGCCAACATCTGCGGTTCAAAACCAACCCCAACCATGATAAAATAAACCCAATGTTATTCAAAACTCCCCACAATGGAAGAACAGCGCGATCGACTCAACTCCGAAAGTGAAAATCCCCAAGAATATCTAAAATTCATCCTAGAATTATTGCAAGCAGAACAAGATAGCAATAGCGATATTAAAGTAATTTATCCCATACTCGCTCAAAGAGAACATCTCCTCAATGCCCGTTTTGCCGATATTTTACAGCAAGTAGCCAAGAGATTAATTGCCCAAAATCCAGAAGCAATTAGCTCAGTTGTCGCCATTATTGAAAATTTAAGTATTCATATTAGTGGCTTTCTCCGTGGTAGTAGAGGAAATAATATTGAAATTGCCATAACTGGTTATCAAATAGTTTTAAATAATAGAGAACCGGGAAGCGAAAAATTTTCTCAAACTCAAAATAACCTAGCTATTGCCTACAAAAACAGGATAAACGGTTCGCGGGCCGAAAATCTGGAACGGGCGATCGGCTTTTATCAGGCTGCTTTAACTGTCTATACCCTTGAGGATTTCCCTGAAAATTGGGCAGGGACTCAAAATAACCTAGCTAATGCCTACAGTGACAGGATAAACGGTTCGCGGGCCGAAAATCTGGAACAGGCGATCGGCTTTTATGAGGCTGCTTTAACTGTCTATACCCTTGAGGATTTCCCTGAAGATTGGGCAATGACTCAAAATAACCTAGCTAATGCCTACAGTTACAGGATAAACGGTTCGCGGGCCGAAAATCTGGAACGGGCGATCGGCTTTTATCAGGCTGCTTTAACTGTCCGTACCTTTGAGGATTTCCCTGAAGATTGGGCAATGACTCAAAATAACCTAGCTACTGCCTACAGTGACAGGATAATCGGTTCGCGGGCCGAAAATCTGGAACGGGCGATCGGCTTTTGTCAGGCTGCTTTAACAGTCTATACCCTTGAGGATTTCCCTGAAGATCGGGCAATGACTCAATATAACCTAGCTATTGCTTACAGTGAGAGGATAATCGGTTCGCGGGCCGAAAATCTGGAACGGGCGATCGGCTTTTGTCAGGCTGCTTTAACTGTCCGTACCTTTGAGGATTTCCCTGAAAAATGGGCAGAGACTCAAAATAACCTAGCTGCTACGTACTATTCCAGGATAAACGGTTCGCGGGCCGAAAATCTGGAACGGGCAATCGGCTTTTATCAGGCTGCTTTAACTGTCTATACCCTTGAGGATTTCCCTGAATATTGGGCAATGACTCAAAATAACCTAGCTAATGCCTACAGTGGCAGGATAATCGGTTCGCGGGCCGAAAATCTGGAACGGGCGATCGGCTTTTCTAAGGCTGCTTTAACTGTCCGTACCTTTGAGGATTTCCCTGAATATTGGGCAATGACTCAATATAACCTAGCTGCTGCGTACAGTTACAGGATAATCGGTTCGCGGGCCGAAAATCTGGAACGGGCGATCGGCTTTTCTAAGGCTGCTTTAACTGTCCGTACCTTTGAGAAATTACCATTAAATAATGTAGAAACCTTAAATAACCTGGGCTGGGCTTATCTGGCAAAACTAGACAATATTAACCCAGAAAAACCAGAAGACACAAACCAAAAAGCAGCAACTCTCCAAAGTGCCTACGATACCTTTAAAAAAGCCATAATCGGAGCCGGAAAACTGCGGAATCTGGAATCGCAAAATGAAATCAAACAAAAACATGACTTGGAGTGGGATAAACTCTACCAAGGCATGGTGCAAGTATGTCTCGATCGCGCCAGCAACCAAGAAGCACTCGAATATGCCGAAGCCAACAAAGCCCGCAACCTTGCAGAATTAATCGCCCAAAGACAGGAAACCCCCAAAACCCTAGCACCCATCACCTTCAGCGAAATCACCCAACTTCTCACCCCCAACACCGCCATCATTGAGTGGTACATCACCGACGCAGAAATCATCACCTTTGTAGTCACTTACCCCAACGTGCTGACAGTATATCGCAATCGTCAATGCGATGAATTAATCGACTTAGTTAATGAATACCGGGCCGCCTACAAAACCAGCAAAACCGACTGGCAAAAACAACTCGCCACCGGGCTCCAGCGCCTCGCCGACATCCTCCAAATCACCACAATTCTGCCGCCATCAACTACCAGCCTAATCCTAATTCCCCACTGGTTGCTGCACCTGTTCCCCCTCCACGCCCTACCCCTAACAGACGGCGAATTCTTATTAGATAAATACCTCGAAGGCATTCAATACGCCCCCAGTTGCCAACTCCTGCAACAGATTACCACCTACCCAAATTTCGACCAACTCTTCGCCCTGCAAAACCCCACCTCCGATCTGCGCTACGCCGACTTAGAAGTAGCCAGCATCGCCCCCAAATTCGCGATTAGTCAAATACTCCCCGGCGACGAAGCGAGTAAAACAAATCTCCTAGAAAAGTATCTAGATCAGTTAGAAAACGCCCACTGCGCGCACTTTTCCTGTCACGGCTCCTTCAATCCCGACGATCCGCTAAAATCCTTTTTAATCTTGTCAGGCGGCATCGTAGGAGAAGAACCCCCCCAGCCCCCCTTGGTAAGGGGGGAGCAAGAGGAAGAAGTTATCAAAGTCCCCCTTCTTAAGGGGGATTTAGGGGGATCGAATTTAGGTGAGCAAGAAGAAGAAGTTATCAAAGTCCCCCTTCTTAAGGGGGATTTAGGGGGATCGAATTTAGGTGAGCAAGAAGAAGAAGAAGTTATCAAAGTCCCCCTTCTTAAGGGGGATTTAGGGGGATCGAATTTAGGGGGATCGGATTTAGATGAATCGGATCGTTACGTAGAATGGCGCGCCGGCAAAACAGCCGACATCAACAAATGCCTAACATTAGCCGACATCTTGCTACTGAAACTCAAACATTGCCGCCTAGTCGTGCTTTCCGCCTGCGAAACCGCGCTCATCGACACCGAAAACCGCTCCGATTATATCGGATTACCAACAGGATTTCTCCACGCCGGGGCAATGGGAACCCTAGCCAGTCTTTGGGCTGTCAACGACCTCTCCACCGCCTTAATCATGGTAAAATTCTATGAATTGCTCAAACCCGGAGTTAGCATCGGTAAAGCCCTCCACGATACCCAGCGCTGGTTTAAGTCTGCCGCGACTCCAGATTTGGTATCATGGGTAAACGAATCGGATAGTTTCGATGCAGAGCAGAAAAAACAGATCGTCAAGGAATTAAAAGGCTACAATGATGACGAACAACCCTATGGCGATGTTTATCATTGGGGAGCGTTTTGTGCGATCGGTTTATAATGTGAATGTGTCAATATTGTAGGGGCAGGTTAACCAACCATCTCCGATCAAAACCAGAGATTCTATAAACCCGCCCCAGCCTACAATATGACGCACAATCTATTTGTACAATGTCAACTGTCAACTGTCAACTGTCAATCGACATACACTAAAATTAGTAGGGTGCGTCAGTTGCGAAAACCCTAATTTTTATTGCTAGCCTTAAAACTGACGCACCTTACAACTTGATAGAAGTGTAACACTTGCCTAATTTCTAATTCCAACAACATCCATTTGCGAGGTAAAATCATGAATGAAGTCGATATCTTATCCCAAATCTACAACGCCATTACCACCGCCCCCGCAATTCTTACTCCCCCTTTCATCGAAAAATTGCTCGCCGAAGTCCTCCCCTTAGCAGAATCTGGCGCTGATAATGATACTGTAGAAGATGCTATCAATAAACTATACAAAGAGTTTAGAGATATCAGAGATGCGATTAAATGTCTGACCAGAAAAAACTTAGATGATGTCGAAGCAGAAATCACACCGGGTTATGAAACGGTAAAAAATGAATATCCCGATATCGAAAAGCTAGAAGGAAATTTGAAAAAACGTATTAAAGCAGCCTCAAATATCTCTCCTGCTGATGCTAAAAATTGACCATCCCCAAGTCTACATCTACAGCTACCAACTCAGCCAAAAAAGCAGCAAAACAGCAGCTAATTATATCTGGACTTGGGCGAATAGTCTTTGGCAACATTTCAGCCCCGAAAAAGAGCTAATCTTTTCCCAAGCTAACCTCGGTTATCCCCTGACTAGAGTCAAGAAATTCTCGCATTCCAATCAGATTGATGGTTCCTTTAAGTTTTGCCGTCTGGATGATAGCGAAGGAATTTTAGCGAGAATTGGTAGCCCAGAAACCGATGAAAATAAAAACCTAGAAACCACACAATTACAACAATTCAATGAGAACAATCTCCTGGTTGCTGATAATTATGAAGATTGGCTGGGACAGACTATTTTTATCACTTACAAATCCCAAACCTATCAAAATCCAACTAAACAATACCTCGGCCAAGTTGCGGATGACTGTTTAAAGAATCTCTTCCCACAAGCATCTGTGCGTCCAAGTTTTTGTCGCAATACAGAGTTACTGGATTCTCCAATTTTTGAATATAGTTCGCCCAAAAGTCAACTGCAAGTCTTTGTTTATTTGGTTGATGATGAGATTGAGGAAAAATTAGGACAGATTCTGCAACCTTTGTTTGAATTATTTTATCACCGCCACAAAATCACCAAAGCTTTTCTTGATAGTCGCATAAATCACACTCTACTGAAGCAGGAATATGCTAAGATTGATGGGACGATCGCCAGCTTAGAAACAAGAATTGCCGAAGTAACTCAGCTTGGACAGCCAAATAATCCTGACAACCCGAAAAATGTTGATATCGATGAGTCTTTAGTATATCTCAAAAGCCAACTCAAAGAGCTACTGCTAGAAAGCTTGACTTATCAAAGACTTTTAGAATGTTTGGAAGATTTTAACAATACGATAAACATTCACGTTTACAATTATCAAGAAAAGCTGTCTCAAATCGGTAACAAGTGGGAAATCCCCACAGAAGATTTAACAACATTAACAACATTCAAGTTCTTTGTTGACAGAAATTGTCCGTATTTTCAAAGACAAATTCAGGGTGATTTAGGCTATTTCAAACATGGCACAGATTTGATTAAAATTGCGGTAGACTTGGTAGCGGGGATTGTAGATATTGAACAAGCAGAAATCGATCGCTCTTTGGAAAGAACAATTCAAATACTCGGTACTGGCTTAGGGGCTGGAGGCATTGTGGTGTCTGCGGTTTCAGCTTATGTAGAAAGAGACATCGTGTTCAGAATACCTCAAAAAGGGGATGTGCTGCATCCCGCTATAGTTAGTCTGGTGTGGAGTCTGTTGGCTGTGCTCGTGGTTTCTGGATTCGTGGCCTGGATTAATGGCGCATGGAAGATTAAGGGTAATTTTAGATGGTTTCGGCGTCAGTCTGAACCTCCGAGATTGCCGGATTCCCAAAGTGCACCAGTTAATGATAGTTTACGGCAGGCGGCAGAAGTACGATCGCCCACCGAACAAGAATAAAACTCAACAATTACCCATTAAGGCCAAAGAAACCGGGTTTTTTCCTGAATCTGTGCGCCAGAATTAAGGATTTTCGTAAAAACCCGGTTTCTGACTCCGCCGCCTAAGAGAGAATTTAGAAGTGTTGAAATCCTCGATCGATCTCCAATGCCACATCAGGGCAAATTCCAGTGCTATCAGTCAACCAAATATCCGTGCTATCAGTAGTGATTCCGACGATCGCACAACCATCACCGATTTGTTCGACAAATAGTTTAGCACGGTCGATCGGCAAAAACAACACTAACTCAAAATCCTCGCCACCGTACAACGCCCAATCCAGAGCCTTCTCGGTTGAGACGATTTCGTTTAAAATAGGTGGAATTGGTATTTTCGTGCGATCGACTTTTGCACCAACACCGCTAGCCCGACAAACTTGAACAATCGCATCAGCTAAACCATCGCTGCTATCCATTCCGGCGAGAGTAATTGGGGAATTCACCCCCCCCGGCCCCCCCTTGCTAAGGGGGGGAGAAGGAGAATTCGACTCTTGTTTCTCACCCTCCATCAGGGGTTCAATTTCTAACTCTTGCTTCCCCCCCTTAGCAAGGGGGGGACTGAGGGGGGGTTCAATTTCTAACTCTTGCTTCCCCCCCTTAGCAAGGGGGGGACTGAGGGGGGGTTCAATTTCTAACTCTTGCTTCCCCCCCTTAGCAAGGGGGGGACTGAGGGGGGGTTCCATCGCACCCGCAGCATCTAAAATTTCCCACAAAATGGGCAAAACATCAAGCCTCGGTTTAGGCCGCTGATGAGCGAGAATGAGAAAATCTCGATCGCCCTTTTCCAGATTCTGCCCGAATTCTGGATTCAACAATAATTCTAATCCCGCGCGGGACGCTCCGTGAAACCCAGTCGCCACAATCGCCCAATTCGATCGCGCCTTTGACCGACAAATGGTACGATTTTCCTCAACCTGGCCAAAAGCCGTAATCGCCACACTCACCACGGGCGATCGCACCACATCCCCACCGACGATCGGCGTATGATACACTTCCAAACAAGCCGTCATCCCCCGATAAAACTCTTCCACCCAATCCACAGCAGTATCCGCCGCCACAGCGAGGCCTACCGTCACCGCCAGAGGTCTTGCACCCATCGCGGCCAGATCCGACAAATTCGCCGCCGCCGCCCGCCATCCTGCGTAATAAGGGCCTGTGGTGCGATCGCTAAAATGCACTCCATCCACCAACATATCCGTTGTCACCGCCAGAGATTGGTGAGGATTTGTTGGAAGTACCGCGCAATCATCCCCGACAATTTCGGCGGGGCAGAATTTTTGTAGTATTCTTAAAAGACCTTGTTCTCCGATATCTTTAATCAGCATAGTATAGAGAATTTTTTATTAATTTGATACTATTATATTTGATTTTATCTACTATTGTTTATGATTGTTTTGGAATTATTTAACCGCAGAGACCGCAGAGGGCGCAGAGGAAGAGAAAACACACATGAATAATTTCGATATCAAGGAATTTGGTATGATTCAACCTAAATAAATAGAATACAAAAAAACCGACTTTTTAAACAAGTCGGGATTATATAGCAGTTGACAGTTGACAGTTGACAGTTGACAGTTGCATAACGGGCATCAAACCATTGATGCAGTTCTAATTTCTTAGTCCGCGGAGGCGGACTTTGTTCGTGTAGAAGCGATTTCAATCGCCGAATCATTTCTAATTTCTTAGTCCGCGGAGGCGGACTTTGTTCGTGTAGAAGCGATTTCAATCGCCGATCCAATCGCGGACTTTGTTTGACAATCGCCGATTTCAATCGCCGATTTCAATCGCCGATCCAATCGCTGCTAATTTCCGTTTCCGCTTGAGCACCAGCCCAGCAAAAAAAGCAGCAGAAGTTACGATACCCGCAATTTCGGAAGGTTCAGGAACAGCTTCAGCAGAATCAGCCCGCATCTTAAACGAAAACTTATCGCGATTAGATTCCAACTTAATCGGAAAAGCTAAAGGATTTTTTGGATCAATTGCTGCATCGATACCAGCGACGCGAAATTCCGAGACACCGTAACCGAGTAAAGCCACAAAATCTACCACTTCATTAGGCTTGAATTTGCCGATTTCTCTGCCGCCAACTACGACGCTAAACAATTCGTCAGCATCAATGCCGCTGGGTAAACCGAGGATTTTTGTGAATAGCGAGGGTTCGGTGGGATTGGGAGTAAATGCGATCGGGCTTTTGTCAATAATACACCCGTCACCAGTTCCGCCGCTGCTAGCATTCGCCACAGCATCGCCTATTTTGAAAGTAAAACCAGCAGCCGTGGGCGGATCGAACCATTTACGGCTGACAACATTATTAAAAGTGTGCCAACCATCCTCAAAACTATCAGGTAATAAAGGATTTCGCTGAGAACTACCGCAGATTGGGTTGAGGAGAAAAGCATGACTTTGCCCCGTTGCACGGTTAATGCCCTGTCCCACAATTTGACCGCTATCGTTAATGCCACTTACTTGTTGCAAAAACCAACCAGAGTCCTGATCAATCAGACTATTGAGGTCAGCCATTTCGCCATCTTCCCAGATGAAAGCATGATTTGCCCCGCCATTGCCACTAACCGTATCAAAACCTGCTACTTGTCCTTTGTTGTTAATGGCGATCGCAGCACTCATATTACCACCAAGAGTACCGAGGTCTAAAATTTCACCGTTTGACCACAAAGTAGCGTGACTTTGCCGAGTCGCACTATTTGACGAATAGCCGATCGCCTGCCCAGAATCATTGATATCATAAGCAATGCTGCCGTTATATCCTGGAAGGGTTCCCAAGTCAATCATGTTGCCATTTTCCCACTGGAAAGCATGAGTTACATGGAGAGCAAGACCAGAATAACCAACTACTTGACCTTGATTGTTGATACCCATGGCTCCTCCATTGAAACCAAGAGTACCCAGATCAATCATCTCGCCATTTTGCCACAAAAAGGGATTAAATTTTTCTGTGGTAGTGTTAAACTTACCAACTATTTGTCCTGCATCATTGATGTCACTGGCTGAACTGCTGATACCACCAAAATAACCGAGGTCTGTCCTTTGACCGTTTTCCCACACGTAGGCATTATCCGTCCAATTTTCACTCAGATAGCGACCCACCACTTGACCGGAACTATTCATTTGGTAAGCCCAAGTGGTGTCTTTGATTTCAGTTATCTGACCGTTGTCCCACACCCCAGCAACACCATTACTAACTAGGACTTGTCCGGAATTGGCTATACCGTAGGCATTTGTTTGGCCGAGGTCGGTAATGGCATAGGAAGCGAAACCAGTATGGAGACTGGCGGCACTTACAGGTTCAACCGCGCTAAATCCTAAGACGGTGAAAGCAGTCAAGGACAGACAGCTTTGTACAAAACCGCTCCAGTCCGTTTGTTCCAGCCTTTTTTTTAATTTTTGCATATCCTGCACCTCAGATTTTGGCAGAGAACAAGTTCCCTGTTTATCTATCTGAGAGTCGATCGACTTTTTACGCACAGACACTCAATTTGTTACAAAACTTTACCTTAAGCTTTGGATCTGCCACACTTGAGGGAAAATTAACTCTCAACCCTTCTCTTTCGCAAGCAACCTGTCAACCGCAACGACCAGCGATCGGGATCTTCTGTCAATTGTCCACTGTCAATTGTCCACTGCTTCACCATTCCTTACCAGAACTGGGCGGCAAGCGCAACCTCGGAAATCGATAAAAAGTATCGCCGTCATCATCTACCTCTAAAACAGCCGAAAAAATCTTAACTTGTCGATTTAAATACTGCTGGGCAACTTCAGCTTCAACCCTGGCGCTAGCAGCCAATTGAATCAGCGAAACCTGACTATTTTGAGTTTCCAACAATTGATAAAAAGCCTCATCTAAGAGTTTATTTTGCTTACTTTCATTCAGATTGTTTACAACCAACAATCCGGTAAACCCACCCAAACCAATTACTAATAAAAACTCTAAAATTGCCATAGGAGCATTCAATTTTATAAATGTAATAACAACCTTCAGTATGTGGCAACAATCACCTGCATTAAATTTTAACTAATCTGATTAATGCTTTGGGCCTGCCTCCGTAGGCGAAAATTTGTGTGGCAGCGACTGCAATCCCCGTCTACATTTATAGCCTTTATCAAAAAGGTGAGGTACAGGTTGAGATTTTAGATTTTAGATTTTAGATTTTAGATTGGGGGATTGAGGGATTGAGAGAGCGAGCAGGCTAATACCTCACATGAGTGAGAACTGCTATATGCTTGTTGCTTCTAGCCCGCAGAGGCGGGCTAAATTTTGTTTGGCGGGCAATTGCAATCGCCATTTTTTTGGTTTTTGTTTGTTCTAGCCCGCAGAAGCAGGCTTTTTCAGACAAGCAGCGGTGGGAATCGCCGTGATTGTTTGTGAACTCGGAAACTCAGCGATTGCGATCGCCCGATGCTCAAACTTGAGGTGGCACCAAATTTTCCTTACCTTTAATCACCTTAGCAGAGACAATCTTGTCTCCCTGCTTCAGTTGCTCTAAAACCTCTTTTCCTTCAACCACGTAACCAAAAACAGCATACCTACCGTCCAACAAATTTAAGCCAGCGGGGGTAAGTTCGGGTTCAAACAAGAAAAAGAAAAACTGAGAAGAACCGCTGTCTGGTTCAGCTTCGGCGCGGGCCATGGCGACAGTACCGAAAGCCGAAAAAGGCAAAACAGGCTCGTCGCGATAGCGTCCCGCATCTTCTAGAGTAATCCCGTAAACAGGCTGTTTTTCATCTCTAACCAGCACTTCCAGAGGCACACTGCGGTATTTGCCAGTACCGGGGTCAATAAAGCCCTCTTCCTTGCCTTCGGGGTCTCCGGTTTGCAAAACGTAGGATTCTTCCGATCGAATAAATGGTAAACCATCATAAAAACCTCGATCGACCAAATCCACAAAATTACCAGCAGTTACCGGGGCGCTGTAGCCGTCAAGCACCAGAGTAATTGTTCCCTTTTCGGTTTCCACAGCCACAGTAGCGCGACCTTTGAGTTGAGGCAGATTAGCATACTTGGCGGGCACTTCAAACGGAAACTCCGTCACCATTAACTCTTCGATTTCGCCTACCGAACCGAGGATTTTGGCTTTCAAGTCAATCACTTTTTCCCTGTCTTTAGCCTCAACAGCCTTTTCCAGTTCGGCGACTCCCTCCTTGACTCGCACGACTAGCGCCTCAGCGGACGGCTGTTTCGCATCGGGAACACTCGCTAAAATGTCAGACTCCCGCAAGTTGAGAATCCTCGAAGCCTTGCTGACATCGCTGCTGATGGGCCCCCAACGTTTAGAACGGATGTGGTTGCCAATGTCTTCGAGACTGATTTGCAATTCTCGCACAGTCTGATTGTCAAGAGGTAGAGCGTAGCGCAGCAGTGCGCGGCCGTCGGTAATCGCATTCCCAGCAGGCATACTGCTGCTGGGGCGTTTGGCATGGGAGACTGCACTGAAACTCAGGGAGAGCGCGAACAGCAGGACTGCTAAAGCGAGGGTTTTGACCCAACGCTTGCACGTCTCGATCGACAAATTGTACGAATGCAACATAACTTTAACTTTTATTGCCTCTATTATCTTCCCACAGCACGGGATCGCCTTCTATTGCTTGCCTCCGCTGTCAAACTTCGTTTCCCAGACAGCTTTTTAGCTTGGACTACAGCACTTGCTCCCTTTGAACGGTAAAATAAGTTGCCAATTGCTTTTTGATGCCGTCAGCTAGACTGCGGCTTTAAGCTGACGGACGCTCAAAAACGGATACCATTCCCCGACTCCTGTCGTGGAGAGATCGAACATTTTAGAGTTTAGTTCCAGCTCCCAGATTCATCTGTGGAGTACATCTTAAATCTAAAATGCCAAATCTAAAATCGACTGACTGTAGTTCCCCCGTGCCCCCGCGGCGACGGGATTGCCCGCAAAAATTTATATGATTTCCAGTAACGACTTTCGGACAGGTGTTTCAATTGAATGGAATAACGGCGTGTGGCGGGTTATCGAATTCCTCCACGTCAAGCCAGGAAAAGGCTCAGCTTTTGTGCGGACAAAATTAAAAAATGTCCAAACCGGAAACGTGGTAGAACAAACTTTCCGGGCCGGCGAGACTATGCCTCAAGCCAATCTCGAAAAGAACGTGATGCAGCATACCTATAAAGAGGGCGATCGGTTCGTCTTTATGGATATGGAAACTTACGAGGAAAGTACCCTCACTGCCAAGCAAATAGGCGATCGCGTCAAATACCTCAATGAAGGGATGGAAGTCAGCATTCTGCGCTGGAACGAGCAAATCATGGAAGTGGAACTGCCCAACTCTGTTGTCTTGGAAGTGAAACAAACCGATCCCGGAGTCAAAGGAGATACTGCCACCGGTGGCAGCAAACCCGCGATCGTCTCCACCGGAGCTCAAGTTATGGTGCCTCTGTTTATTTCCATTGGAGAACGGATTCGGATTGATACTCGTGAAGACAAGTACCTCGGCCGAGAGTAGCAACGATGGAGGACAAGGGAGTTGTAAGCTGTCAGTGGTCTGCTGCGAGTTCTGAGTTCAACACCTCAAAATTCCACTGTCACTCATTGCTTACCAACTCTCCCTTTCCCTCCCAACTCGGTGGAGTATCCTAGCTTCGCCGGATTTTCAATTCTCAATTTTCTACGCTCAATTCTCAATTACCCTTGAATCTGCTGTGCAACTAGACTTAAACCAGCTTTGCGAACTGCTCACTGTTTTGGACAAAACAGGCATTTCGGAACTGACGTTAAAAAGTGGGGAGCTTGAACTTACTGTTCGCAAAGGCATTCTAGCCGAACCAGGCAATGCTGCTGCGCTCTCTGCTACCGCAGCACCGACGAGTGTCGCTCCGATCGCCTTGGAGGCTGTTGCTAGCCCCACTGCGGCGCCACCTCCTGCTGCGGCCCAAAATTTAGCCGCGGCTGGAACCCAGCCCCCTGCTGCTGCGCCTGCTGCGGTGCCTGCTGCGGTGCCTGCTCCTGTCGATACCAAATGGGTGCCAATTATCTCGCCGATGGTAGGAACCTTTTATCGCGCTGCTGCTCCCGATGAGCCGCCTTTTGTGAATGTGGGCGATCGTATCAGCGTCAGCCAGACAGTCTGCATTATCGAAGCGATGAAGCTGATGAACGAGATTGATGCTGATGAAGTGTCGGGTCAAGTGATGGAAATTTTAGTGCAAAATGGCCAACCTGTCGAATACGGTCAAGTTTTAATGCGAATTAATCCGGATTGAAGCATTACTTTATTGTTATGGACAGAATAAATGCTAATATTTCGAGATCACTTCTCTCCGGTGAGTTTGATGCAGTCATCCCAGCCTGTCCCGCAAGAGGTTGTGCAACAAGTTGCTGAATATTTCAGTATTCTGAGCGAGCCAATGCGTTTACGAATTTTGAACTTGCTTCGCGACGGCGAAAAATGCGTGCAAGAGTTGGTGGAAGCTACCCAAACCAGTCAAGCCAATGTTTCTAAGCACCTAAAACTTATGCTCCAAGCTGGCATCCTCACTCGCCGGAGTGAAGGGACTTCAGCTTATTATAAGGTGCAAGACGAGTTAATTTTCGAGCTGTGTACTATGGTGTGCGATCGGCTAGCCAGCCGCATCGAACAGCAAGCCCTCAACTTTCGGGCATTTAGCCTGACTGTCAAGCCTTGAAAATTAGTCATTAATCCCCAGTCCTGGGTACCCAGCCATCAGTTATATCAAATCCGGTAACAACGGAATTATACCCTGCAAGCGAGCGGGAAGCTTGGCTTTGCGATCCGAAGCGAGCGGTACGCTCGCACTGCACTCCAAAAAATATTATTCCGATACAAAGGTCAACAATATCATCGGAATCTCCTAGAAACACCGTGGCTGTTAGTGATCTGAGGTATAGGAGGCGAGTCAGGAGTCTCACCCCAACCCAAACCAATTACGCAACTTTGACAAAGCCGAATTCTGGGCACTCAGAGAGTTGTTCCCGCTGAGCAAAAACCTCTACAATATCGGTGTTTACATTGTTCGCCAATACTTTTTTGAGCAACGCAAAAACTTGCGCTATCTTACTTTTAACCGCATCTCTGAAAACCTTCTCAGGCAAGGGTTTCACTTTAAAATACTTGTAAATTAATGAGGCTTTTAGTAATTTTTCACGGGAGCGAGAACTCCCGTGAAAAGTAAGGAGTAAAGAGTCACATTTAATTAATGCTGACGCAGAAGGTACGGAGAATATCGGACGTAAAAGCTAGCAGAATAGTTTTACCCTTCGACTTAGCTCAGGGCAAGCCAGACTATCTAGATCCTGCGAAAGCACAGCCGTTACGAATCAAAGTCTACCGAGGCTTTATTTTCTTAAGAATCCCCGTTCGTTTTACGGCGGGGAGTGTCAACAGTTATCAGTTATCAGTTATAAATTGCTAATTTCAGCATTCTGACTAATGACAACTGACCAATGACAACTGACCAATGACTACTGACAACTGACAACTGACAACTGACAACTGACAACTGACAACTGACCAATGACAAATGACTAATCAAAAGTTAGCGCACAGGAAAATTTTTGTCAAAAATTTGGCGGGTACTCGGCTGAGCCACTTCCAAACCTTCGCCACCCAAAAGTTCTAAAGGCTTGCCTTCCACCGAAATCCAAACCTTGGTATTCGGTTTTAAACTCGTAGCCGTATAGATAACTTGCCCTAACCGACTCGTCATCGAAGTGCTGCCTCCCCCCGAAGTAAATTCGGAAGACAAATCCACATAAACTCCATCATTTTTGACACTCAAACTGCGGAGTTTTGTCCCCTTAGGAATTTCACTAGATACAGTTCCATCCTTGGGCCCTGCCAACAAACTGTTAAAAGCAGCTTGTAAAGTTGCCTCAGGCTTGTCAGCTTGTGCGATAGCTACTTTCGTAGGAACTCCCTGAAATTTGCCGTTGGCATCTTTAACCCAGTAGACTTGGACTGTCTGGCCTGCATTCTGGGGCAGAGGCTTTGGCTGCGGCGACTTGGGCGCTAGAGCCTGTGGCGCCAGAACCTGCGGCGTCTGAATCTGCGGCGCAGGCGTCTGTACCTGCGGCGCAGGCGTCTGAGCCGTAGGCCCTTGCACCCGAGTTGGCAGGGGTACGGGGATAATTACAGCAGGGGATTGGGCAGGACTTGGAGACAGCGCCGGAGCGGTTGTCGGAGCGGCAGAGTTCGTGTCTGTGGAGGTTGGCGAACGGTTCGCCGTCCACCAAGCAATGCCCCCTCCAGTCACTAAAGCCAACCCGCAAACACCGGCAATGACTGCTGTGGGGACGCGGCGTACTTCTTGTCCATCTTTCATAATACAAATTCTCCTTACAGATAGAGTGCTTGGGACGGTGAGGAGCGACTCCCGATCGGCTACATTTGTCTATGGTGAGATTCTGGAATTGATACAATTGCACTACTGCTAGCGAACACTCTACGGCAAGTCCAACATATCCTGAACCCGATTATGGGAACCCTACACCATGATATGAGATTTCGTGTGGGAGTGTGTCGCATTGTATCTCGATCGACTTAGTGGCTATATTCTATAGTAGTCATAAAAAATTCAAGGATGGAATAAACTTCGGCAACCAAGCACGCGATCGGGATTTAAGTAGATGAGCCCGAAAAAACATCTACAGCCATTGCCAGTGAAACGAAGCAATTCGATGAAGCTGGCGATTACAGGAATACACATTATGTTACGAACGGTAAGATTTATTTGCGCTTACCTACTCAAAAAAATTAACTGATTTAACGGAGTGATGCTGCTCGAAAAAGCCAGAAAGATGAAGGTAGCAGATTTAACCCACATAACGGATAGAAGCAAGAATAAATGAGATTAAATTCTATTTTCCCAAACAAAAAGCGCCCCTATTTCTAGGAGCGCTTTTTGTCAATCAAGAGTTAAAAATTAACCGTTGATAGAAGGAGCAACCAAAGCCACAGGAGTTGTTTCGCCAGCGGCCAAGTCGAGTGGGAAGTTGTGAGCGTTGCGCTCGTGCATTACTTCCATACCCAAGTTAGCGCGATTGATGACATCAGCCCAGGTGTTGATGACGCGACCTTGTGAGTCGATAATCGATTGGTTGAAGTTGAAACCGTTCAAGTTGAATGCCATTGTGGAAATACCCAAAGCGGTAAACCAAATGCCAACTACTGGC